>NZ_JBFRTR010000075.1:0-74291 GCF_041474215.1 Vibrio sp. 10N.222.52.C12 | reverse complement strand
GGATTTGATGAACTGGACATAAATTTACGTAATGATTATGAAAAACAAATAATAGGTCTGACCGATAAATATCATAATATAAAAATATTAATATCGACTAGGTATGATTCAAGGTTTAACTCTTGGCAGGAATTTCACTCGTATACGGTATTACCATTAGATAAAGAAAAATCTAAGACTTTAATATCTAAGTTAAATTACGATCGACAGGTAAAATCTAAGTTTCTTATTTCATTGGAAAACGAACTATATGAGAAACATCAAAGCTTTGCCTCTAATCCACTATTACTTACCATGATGCTGTTGACGTACGAACAGATAGCTGAAATCCCTAATAAAATACATTTATTTTACGAGCAAGCATTTCTTACCTTGTTTAATAAGCACGATTCTATAAAAAATTTATACAAACGAAAATCGTATACAAACTTAGCATTGGATCAATTCAAACGTGTGATGGCATCATTCTCGATTATTTCATACTCAGAGAATAAGTATTATTTTGAACATGAAGCGATCATCCCTTTACTAGAAAAATCACTAAGACTAGTGGATGTGAAAGTTGACCCAGTATCTTACTTAAAGGATTTGATTGAAAATGTTTGTATCTTACAACGTGATGGCACAGGCTACACCTTCACACACCGTTCATTTCAAGAATATTTCTCTGCAATATTCCTTGTAAATATGTCAAATTCGAACAAGTTTGGCATCATAGATAAAATATCAAACTTAAACCATAATGATGACATCATTTATATGGTTTATGATATGAATCCAGACATGCTGGTTAAAGAGTGGATCATTCCAAAGATGGAAGAGTTAGTCGGTCGCTACTCAATTCTACCTAGTAGTTTTGATGGGCAACTAGAAGGACTAAAAATGATGTACGATGGAATATCCTATTTCGATCGTTCTATTTTGGACGAAGAAGAAGGCAATAAATCAAAGTCTGAGGAAACTACTGAGTTTAGAAGCTCTATAGCTTATAGCATAAATAGTGGTACGAAAGGTAATGACAGTAGCTTCTTCCATACTCTTGGAAGAATATACAATCAAGAGTATCGTGATGTATATAAAGCCATCGCAGAGTCTTACACGAGTTATGAAATTGAAAGACATAATGACCTCATCAGCAAGGAGATAATAACCGAAGAAGATTTAAAGTGGGACGAGATGGACAGCCTTGATGCTGAAACAAGAAAACATATAGTTGAAGCTGGTGCCTGTAAGGTAGTGAACCATAGAATAGACTGGTTGAAATATAAAATTATCGAGCTAAAAAAAGGACAGGAAACTAAACAAGAAGATATCTTTGAACTTTTGCTAAATTGATTTCAATGTCAGTTGTTGCAAAAGTAACAACTGACTTGATGAGCGATTGTATATTTTCGTTTAATAATTATTTAATATTGTTTAAAGACCTTGCTATCTTCAACAACTCTCCTCATTAGGTATTTACACTCGGGAGGAATCGTCTGCCCACCATCCCAACGTGTGATTTTCTTCACAGTTTTAAAACATAGCTCTGCGGCTTGCTCTTTAGTTAGCTGGCATTCCAATTTATGAAAAATGTAATTCTTGGTCATTTCTCGATACTTCACCATATACCCTTTGAGAAGCAAAATACTGAGCATTCTAGCAGTATGCAACTCTATTAAAAATAAGCACAGATAGTACGAACCTAACTAATCTTACCTTTTTGCTAGTACGATTTTACTCATCGCACTAGCACTTCACAGCAACTTTACCATACCTCTAGTTATTCACGGTTTGCTAATGTTTTAATTTGCGAAACTCATAATTGTCCAATTGTGAGTTACTACAACTAAAACTATTCATTTTCACACTTAATAAAAGCAGCCCACAAACTATAAGATGCTCTCTGCTCATCTAAATAGTCGTAATCCAAATAGTGGCTCTGTACGCCACGGTGCACTTTGTGACCGAGCATAGTTTCTGCCACATGAAATGGAACACCCATCGCTTCCCACATATTACGAGCCGTTCTTCGCATGTCATGATTGGTCGTTCTAGGGAAACCCGCCGCCTCTATCGCATCAGCCAGTTTACGGCCAAACTCTACGGGCACGTTCTCGGCCATTGGCCTATCGGCTTCCACTTTCACTGGTGGGAACATGATTTCAAGATCAGGATAAATGGCAAACTGGTTTCGAATCACTTCTTCTGCCAATGGCGGAATGGCGCGTCGAATTGCCCCGCCCTGCTTTTTCCTAATCTTGTTGTTCTCTGCTGGTACTGTCCACACTAGTGCTTCCAAATCGAAATCTTGCTTCTTCGCTAAGCGCAGTTCATTACTGCGGTTCGCGAATATCATCATAAGGCGTAAAAAGTTTTTGTTGCTCTCATGCACACCTATGTCGTCAATGGCTTTCCATAGTGCTTTAATGCCAGCTTCTGTCTGCTTACTCTTTTTGGTGTCTGTTGGTGCACCTACATCGGCTTTCTTTACTTCTGCAAGCATGTTGTATTTGAGTAAACCGTGACGAACGGCATAAGACAGCACTTGTTTAAAGCGTGACATAAGGTTTGCTGAATGTTTTGCACTCACACGATTCTTTGCCTTTTGAAATACAGGCATGTAGTCGGTCAGCTCTAGGTGTTTGGCTTGGCGCTGACCTAAATATGGGCTGATGTCTGTTCTAAACATCTTCTCAAGTGCTTGCCACTGCTTTACGTTGTCTTTGCCGTGGTGTTCAACCCAATAGTCAATTAAGTCATCTACAGTGCTTGGTAGGGCTTTGTCTGAAGGGTTGATGCCTGTTCTTGGGTCGATACCTAAGATAACGAGCTCAGCTTTCTTTTCACGCTCGCGCAATGCATCTCGCATCTTCATAGCTGGGTATTCGCCAAGTTTCATTTTTATGGCTTTACCTAGGTAGGTAACGCGGTAAACCCAAGTCACTTTACCTTTAGGACTCACACGCACGCCTAAGCCATCTCTATGGGTGACTTCGGGTTGCCCTTTGTAAGGCTTACCTTGTGTGGCTCTTAGCCAAGCATCTGTGATTGCCATTCGTTTGTACCAAAAATATTTGGTACAAATTTGGTACAAATCTCATATGAATGCAAGTGTCTTCTAGTCATAATGAGCTAGTATCTAGCAAATGATTTAAATTACATTTATTTGGTTAAGTTTTTGTATTTAAAGGATTATATCAATAGGTATGAATGGTAAATAGGAATTGCAATAAGAAGGAAAATTCACGTCTTGAGGCACACCAAGCAACACATGAAAATGTTTAATATATGTTTTTCAACCAACAAGTATATTGATCGGAGATATATGCATAATAAAGATACCCACATAGAAGCAAATACAGATGCCACATCTGTGAGTAGCCGAACATTGTAACGAAATAATATGAAATGACAATGTTAGTCCCGCAGCACCACAAAACTATATGACTGAAATGTCTCTTCTATATAGATCCTTCTAACGCCTAACCCATAGTTCAATCAGTAATTCGTTGGCTTTATCTACAATACAAAAAAGCCGAACGGATAAGTTCGGCTATAGAAATCGTACTGTCTTGTCTCTATTAATAGAAAAAGCGACTACTAACAGAAAGGGAACTACGCACTCATGATTCTTGAGACTGCGTTACGAATGTCTGAATCGGCAGCGTTCGCAGGCAAGCTGAATGAGATGTATTGATCGCCACGGAAGCTCATTGAGCGATCGATTTCTGCTAGGCAGTGAACCATTGAGCCTTCAACGATGAATGACAGCTCGATCTCTTTATTATTCATGAAACCGCCGCTGCGAAATTCAATCTCTTGGTAACAACCCGAACGAGAAGCAAAGTTGTTGCCTTTTAAGAAGCCCTTCTCTACGTCAGCTTTCACCATTGCCATACCCGATGCTTCCACACCTTGGATGATTTTAGCAACTGTTGGCAGTGGGTGTACGGAGATAAAGTCACGGTCTTTAGGGTCAATCGCGAAGCCTATATCTAGGTTGGTTTCAACCCACACATGGCATTGGTTCATTTGTGCGTTCAACGCGGTGACTGGCGTTTCATCATTTAACTTAAGTCGGAATGGAACCAGTTTGGTTTCGCCCGGTTGGATAACGAAAGGCTCTACCGCTTGAATACGACCCAGTGAAAAGGTTTCGTAGCTGGTACTGTCTTCCGTTTCTACTTTTACTTCTGTGTTGAGAACCAAGTTAATCAAGTCGATTTGTTGCTCAACGTCGCCACCAACAATGTGAACATTGCCAGACAACTCTCCACCTTGGAAAACTTCAATATTATCTAAGACAGTATCAACCTTTGCTGCACCGATGCCCAACGAGGCCTTTAATTTCTTAAACATATTATTTCCCTTTCTAATCATCTGATTTACGAATAGTTATTACGTGACAATTTGCGACACTTGCCTCACAGAATCAAGCAATTTGCCCCATCTATGTTGAATAAGGTCACATTGCCCGAGGAAATGTTGAAATCGTGAAAAATTCCGTTACTCTATTTGTATAGTCAAATAAGGTTTCATTATGTCGAAAGCGCCGCTCTACCTTCAGATAAAACAGTTCATAGACGATAATATCAACAGTGGTCACTGGCCAGTGGGTTACCAGATAACCACAGAACTCGAACTCACAGAGCAGTTCAATGTGAGTCGAATGACGGTCAATAAAGCCATTCGAGATCTTGTGTCTGAAGGCAAACTCATCAGGAAGCCAAGGCTAGGTACTTTTGTTTGTGAACCAGACGAAAAAGCGCAATCTCCGCTGCTTGATATCAACAACATCGCACAAGAGATCAAAGACCGAGGTCAAACGTATGCTAGCCAGGTTATCAAGCACAAGAGCATCAAGGCTGATGAAAGCACCGCGACACGGTTAGGTGTGATGATTAACGCAGAAGTGTTCTATAGTGAAATCATACACTTTGCGGACAACGCACCGATTCAATTGGAAGCGCGCTGGGTGAACTCTCAAGCCGCTCCAAAATACCTAGAGCAAGACTTTTCAACCTCTACGCCCAACGAATACCTTTCAAAAAGCTGCCCGTTAAGTGCTATCGAGCACACGGTTGAAGCCATTATTCCAGATTCTCAAATCAGAACGTCACTAAAGCTATCTGAATCAGAACCTTGCCTTCTTTTGAATAGAAGAACATGGAGCAAAGAACGCCTCATCAGCTTTGCATTGCTCTACCATCCTGGCTCTAAGTACAAATTAAGCTCCAAGATACTTCTAGATTAAAGAACATCATCCTGATCGCCGATCACATTTTTGCAACATCAACTTGATTCGGGTCAGCGTTTAGCCTATTTATTTGTATATACATTTAATATTTAGCAAAGATCTAGGTGATTATGAATTTGATCCTCAAAAACGCACGAGTGGTCTCCATGAGTTCGGGAGCCGACGGTTATCAGCCCTCTTCCCCTCAAGATATCGTTATCGAAGACGGTAAGATCGTGTCTATCTCTTGTTCAAACCATGAGGCTCATGCTTATGAGGTAGAACAACCGAGCACTGATAACTCTGCGGATTACATCACCTATGATTGCAAAAACAAGCTCGTTACCCCAGGTCTGATTGATTGCCACACTCACCTCGTATTTGCAGGCAATCGCGCCAACGAATTTGAACAGCGTTTGAATGGTATCTCTTACACCGACATCGCCAAACAAGGCGGCGGGATTCTTGCGACAGTCACTGCAACACGCGCAGCGCAAGAGTCTGAACTGGTTGAAATGGCACTACCTAGACTCGATGGCCTGCTAAGAAGTGGCGTAACCAGCATCGAAGTAAAATCGGGCTATGGTTTAACACTTGAAGACGAACTCAAGATGTTACGTGCAGCTAAAGCGTTAGAAAATCATCGCCGAATTAAGATCACTACCACTCTCCTTGCAGCACACGCAGTACCGCCAGAATACAAAGAACAACCAGATCGTTACATAGATCTGGTTTGCCAAGAGATCATTCCTAAAGCTGCGGGGCAAGGGCTCGCCGATGCAGTTGACGTGTTTTGCGAATCTATCGGCTTCAACCTAGAACAAACCGAACGTGTATTTGCAGCAGCCAAAGCACATGGCCTCGCGATTAAAGGCCACACTGAACAACTTTCGAATATGGGTGGCAGCGCGCTTGCAGTTAAATACGGCGCACTCTCTGTTGACCATGTTGAATACCTTGATGAAACCGGAGTAAAAGCACTGGCAGAATCAGGCACAGTTGCCACCTTGCTACCCGGTGCTTTCTACTTCCTGAAAGAGACTCAACAGCCACCTATTGCTTTACTTCGTGAACACAAAATCCCAATGGCGATCGCGACCGACCTAAACCCCGGCACATCTCCCTTTGCAGACTTAACGCTGATGATGAACATGAGCTGCACCCTGTTTGGTACGACGCCTGAAGAAGCGCTACGCGGTGTAACTTGTAACGCGGCGGCTGCCATTGGCGAGTCGCAAAACAGAGGCAAAATTGAAGTAGGTTACTCTGCTGATTTGGCTATCTGGAATATCGAGCACCCTGCCGACTTAAGCTATCAAGTTGGTGTTCCTCACCTGCATAAGCGCATTGTTAATGGCGAGGTCTGTCATGACTCAATCTAAATCCAGCTGCACTAATACAGTATCCACCACTCACAACTTTGTGTGGACGGGGCGTAATGACCTTGAAGATGGCGAGCTCGGTACTCGTGTTCATCACATTACCACGCAAGTACAAAGTAATGTTTTAAATGAAGGGCTTACTGACAACGCTGTTGCCTTGGTTGGCTTTGCCAGCGATGCCGGTGTTGCAAGAAATAAAGGACGTGTTGGCGCAAAACAAGCACCTAATTTGATTCGCCAAGCGTTAGCTAATATGGCTTGGCACTGTGATACACGCTTTGCTGATCTTGGCGATATCGAATGTAACGATGATCAATTAGAAGTGAGCCAGAAGCAGTGCGCTACTGTGATTGCCAATGCGCTATCAACCAACAAAGTGATTACCCTTGGAGGCGGTCACGAAGTCGCTTGGGCTTCTTTCCAAGGCCTAGCTGAGCATCTTCACAGAACTCAATCAGATCACAAACCTAAGATAGGTATCGTTAACTTTGATGCTCACTTTGATCTTCGTGAATTTGAAAGCGACATCGCTGACGTCAAACCAAGCTCAGGCACGCCTTTTAACCAGATCAGTGATTACTGCCACGCACATCAATGGCCGTTTCATTACGCTTGTCTTGGTGTGAGTGCCGCCAGCAATACCAAAGCGCTGTTTAACAAAGCTGACCAACTGGGCGTGTGGTATGAACACGACCGCAACATGACCCAAGTGAATCAAGTCGCTCAACTGATCAAGTTACAAAAATTCATCGTTGAGTGTGATTATCTCTATCTCACCATTGATCTCGATGTTTTCCCCGCAGCTACTGCGCCGGGCGTAAGTGCACCAGCGGCAAGAGGCGTGATCTATGAAGCGCTTGCTCCTTTTCTAGAACAGATTTTCCAACACAGTGAAAAACTCATTATCGCGGACATAGCGGAATACAACCCAGACTACGACGTCGATGGCCAAACGGCTCGATTAGCGGCTCGTTTATGTTGGGATATTGCCAGTGCAATGGCCAGCGACTAATCCAGCTATACCGATAACTACAACTACAACTACAACTACAACTACAACGATATAACGTGAAACAGAAGGAATTCCAAAATGACGGAACACCACAACAGTGACCCTCGTCTCGACACGACTCGCGAAATTCGCGCACCTCACGGCACCACTTTGCGCGCTAAATCTTGGTTAACAGAAGCACCACTGCGTATGCTGATGAACAACCTAGACCCTGATGTGGCAGAACACCCACATGCACTGGTTGTGTATGGCGGTATTGGTCGCGCGGCACGTGATTGGAAATGTTATGACAAAATTGTTGAAGTATTAGAGCGTTTAGAGGACGACCAAACGTTACTTGTTCAATCCGGTAAACCTGTGGGCGTGTTCCCGACTCATAAAAACGCACCTCGCGTACTGATCGCTAACTCGAACCTTGTTCCACACTGGGCGAACTGGGAACACTTCAACGAGCTCGATAAAGAAGGCTTGATGATGTACGGCCAAATGACCGCGGGCAGCTGGATCTACATTGGTTCACAAGGCATCGTTCAAGGTACTTACGAAACCTTTGTCGCTATCGCGAAGAAGCACTTCCAAGGTGAAGCAAACGGCAAGTGGGTTCTAACGGGCGGTCTTGGTGGAATGGGCGGCGCTCAACCTCTTGCTGCAACGATGGCTGGCTTCTCAATGATCGCAGTGGAGTGTGATGAATCACGAATCGACTACCGCTTGCGTACTGGCTATGTAGACAAAAAAGCCACCAGCTTAGATGAAGCGATGGCAATGATTAAAGAGTCAGACACGCCAATCTCTGTTGGCTTATTAGGTAACGCCGCAGACGTCTTCCCAGAGTTAGTTGAACGCAATATCACACCTGATGTGGTGACTGACCAAACCTCTGCCCACGATCCTCTTAACGGCTACTTGCCGCAAGGTTGGACGATGGAGAAAGCCGCACAAGAGCGCTCCATTGATGAAGCAAAAGTGGTGAAAGCCGCTAAGCAATCTATGGCGATTCAAGTACAAGCGATGTTAGACCTGCAATACCGCGGCGCAGCGACCGTGGATTACGGTAATAACATTCGCCAAATGGCACTGGAAGAAGGCGTAGAAAACGCGTTTGATTTCCCAGGTTTCGTTCCGGCTTATATTCGACCTTTATTCTGCGAAGGTATTGGTCCTTTCCGTTGGGCGGCACTATCTGGTGACCCAGAAGACATCTACAAAACAGACCAAAAAGTAAAAGAACTGATTCCAGACAACCCACATCTACATAACTGGCTAGATATGGCGCGTGAACGCATTCAGTTCCAAGGCCTGCCAGCGCGTATTTGTTGGGTTGGCTTGAAAGATCGTGAACGCTTAGGCCAAGCATTCAATGAAATGGTGAAAAATGGCGAACTGAAAGCACCAGTTGTTATCGGTCGTGACCACCTAGATTCAGGTTCAGTAGCAAGCCCGAACCGCGAAACAGAAGGCATGATGGATGGATCAGATGCCGTATCAGATTGGCCTCTATTGAATGCCCTTCTGAACACAGCGGGCGGCGCAACTTGGGTTTCTTTGCACCACGGTGGTGGCGTTGGTATGGGCTTCTCGCAACACTCAGGCATGGTGATTTGTTGTGACGGCAGTGAAGATGCATCACAGCGTATTGCTCGCGTACTTCACAATGACCCAGCAACCGGCGTTATGCGTCATGCTGATGCAGGTTACGATATTGCCAAGCAATGTGCCAAAGAGCAGAAGCTTGATTTACCTATGCTAAACGAAGAACTTCGTCGCCTTTAATGTCTGGAGAGAACATGTTGAACTTATTACTTAAGCCAGGACTTCTTGGCCTATCTGAACTTCGAAAAATCAGCCGTAGCCCTGTGAACTTATCACTCGATCCTGCAGCAATCCCGGATATCGAAGCGAGCATGCAAGTTGTCGAACAAGTGATTGCTGAAGACCGCACTGTGTATGGCATCAACACGGGTTTTGGCTTATTAGCAAACACCAAGATTGCGCCTGAAGATCTCGAAGTTCTACAGAAAAGTATCGTACTTTCTCACGCTGCGGGCATTGGCAAGTTCATGTCTGATGAAACCGTACGCTTGATGATGGTATTGAAGATTAACAGCTTGTCTCGCGGTTACTCTGGTATCCGCCTCAAAGTGATTAACGCTCTTATCGATCTTGTGAACGCGCAGGTTTACCCGTGTGTTCCACAAAAAGGATCAGTAGGCGCATCTGGAGATCTTGCTCCCCTCGCCCACATGAGTACCGTTCTGCTAGGTGAAGGCCAAGCACGCCACAACGGCAAGATCATCACTGGCTTAGAAGCAATGCAGATCGCAGGTCTTGAACCAATCACACTTGCGCCGAAAGAAGGCTTAGCGCTGTTAAACGGCACACAAGCATCGACTGCCTTTGCATTAGAAGGTCTGTTCGCAGCGGAAGACTTGTTTGCGTCTGCAACCGTATGTGGTGCAATGTCTGTTGAAGCTGCACTGGGTAGTCGTCGTCCGTTTGACCCTCGAATTCATCGCGTTCGTGGTCATCGTGGTCAAATGGATGCCGCGCTTGCTTATCGCCATATGCTTGATCAAAAGAGTGAGATTGGTGAATCACACACTTGCTGTGAAAAGGTTCAAGACCCTTACTCGTTGCGCTGTCAGCCTCAAGTGATGGGTGCCTGTTTACAGCAAATTCGTAATTCAGCAGAAACGTTAAACGTTGAAGCGAACTCGGTATCGGATAACCCACTGGTATTTGCTGAAGACGGCGACATTATTTCAGGTGGTAACTTCCACGCAGAACCTGTGGCAATGGCAGCGGATAACCTAGCACTTGCGATTGCAGAAATTGGTAGCCTTTCTGAACGAAGAATGGCACTGCTGATTGATAGCGCACTAAGCAAACTTCCACCTTTCTTAGTCGATAACGGCGGCGTTAACTCAGGCTTTATGATTGCTCAAGTAACGTCTGCTGCTCTGGCAAGCGAGAATAAAACACTGGCACACCCAGCTTCAGTAGACAGCCTTCCAACATCGGCAAACCAAGAAGATCATGTATCTATGGCAACCTTTGCGGGTCGTCGACTGCGTGACATGGCAGAAAACACCCGTGGCATCTTGGCTGTTGAATACTTAGCAGCAGCACAAGGCTTGGATTTTAGAGCACCAAATCTCTCTTCTCCTCGAGTAGAAGAAGCAAAACAGATACTGCGCGAGAAAGTCAGCTTCTACGACAAAGACCGTTACTTCTCACCTGATATCGAGCAAGCAAATCTACTGCTCAAATTATCAGTGCATAACCATCTAATGCCAGAAGGCCTACTGTGTAGCTTCTAAGGTTTGGCGAAATAGCACGTCATATAAACAGGGGCTATTGATTAGCCCTTGTTGCATTGAATCCAAGCCCCTATTCCCCTCAAAATCGTCACATACCATCCAACGTATTTATCTAATCGACTGATATATAAGCAAAGTTAACTGGATAGACCATTAGAACGAAGTTAGTTAGCTATAATCCACCCCAGATTTGATGACTAATAGCGATACTATGTTTCTGACACCTTACTTTTCTACTGAAGACAATCAATTTCAATTCACTCGTGAACAAGCAAGCCACTTTGCTAAAAAAGTAGCTGGCGATTTCAACCCGATTCACGATGAAGACAACAAGCGCTTCTGTGTACCTGGCGATCTTTTATTTGCAGTACTTCTGCAAAAAGAAGGCATCAGCCAAAAAATGCGTTTTGATTTTTCAGGTATGGTTGGTAACGGTATTGCGTTAAGCGTTGACAACAAGTGTGAAAAAGAGAGCTCACTTATCGATGCAAATGGTAAAGAGTACCTACACATGTCTTGTGAAGGTGAGAAGAGCCATGATCAAGCATTCATCGAGCACGTAGTAACAAACTACGTTAAGTTCTCTGGCATGAACTTCCCACACATCATGGTTCCTCTTATGGAAGAACAACAAATGATGATCAACTGCCAACGTCCTCTAGTGATTTACGAGAGCATGGAAGTTGAATTTACTCGCCTAGACCTGTCTCACCCAGAAGTTGAATTCTCTGGCGCGACTTTTGATGTTGAAGGAAAACGTGGCATCGTGACCCTGAACTTCGATTTCAAAGAAGACGGCGAAGTAGTAGGTAAAGGCGTGAAGCGTATGGTAGCAAGTGGCCTTAAGCCATACGACCAAGCTTCTGTAGACGACCTAATAAACCGCTTCAACGAACGCAAAGAGATGTTTCTAGCTCAGTTCACAGCCGCTGCTTAATCAGCTCTAGAACAAGATCAATAAAGCCCAGCTTGATAATCTCAAGCTGGGCTTTTTTATTTCGATTACTAAGCCAGCACTCAAATCATCACTAAATCCAGCGTCTAACCTTTTGTTTGTAATCAACATATTCTGCGCCGAATAATTGTTCTAGTGCTCGCTCTTCGGGTTTGATTTGGAAGTAATTCATGTAGATTACGAAGCCAAAGCTAAGTAGTACACTGAAGATATTCTGGAAGAAGTAGCCAAAGCAAAATAGCAGGATGAACAACCCTAAGTACATTGGGTTTCGCGTGTAGCCAAAAATTCCACTGTCCACGACGGCTGAAGCGGTTTCTACTTTGATCGGGTTAACGGTGGTTTTCTGTTTTCGAAATTCCAATATACCGGATATTCCGATCACACCACTCAATGTGACTCCGATTCCTAACACAATCATTCCATAAGGCAATGCCAGTGTCCCTTGGCTCAACTGTTGAGCGCAGAAGTATGATGCTACGAATACAATAATGAACAGTGCAACTGGTGGTACTTTTAATTCTAGAAATTTCATACTTTTCCTTATTAACATTCCTTTGTTAGTTTAGAAAAAAGCCCAGCAATTGCTGGGCTAAATGTATTAGAGAATTTTTGCTAGCGCCTGTAATGGGTGAGCAAGCTTCTCACCTTCAAAACGCTTCACTTGGCTGCGGCAAGAATAGCCCGTCACCAAGCAACGATCTTTTGGTAAGTCCTGCATTTGAGGCTTCCAGCTTAAACCATATATGTCTTTCGACATTTGTAGCTTATCGACTTCGTGGCCGAAAGTTCCCGCCATACCACAACAGCCGACAGGAACGCTGGTTAACGCCGCCCCAAAGTGTTTGAAGATAGTACCCCACTCTTTTTCAGCGTTCGGCATTTTGGTTTTCTCAGTACAGTGAGCAAACAAGTACCACATATCTTCACTTGCTGAGCGTGCTTCGAACTCACCTAGCGATGGCATTAACCATTCATGCACAGTAAGTACATCAAAGTCGCCGCGCTTGTCACCTAAGATCTCGACGTATTCATCGCGGTAACAAAGCACAAGAGCAGGATCAACACCGACCAAAGGAATTCCGATATCCGCCACCATCGACAAGAAATCCGAAGTCGATTTCGCCTCACGTGCAAAACGATTTAAGAAGCCCTTGATGTGCAACGCTTTACCATTCGGTTTGAACGGCAGCAGTACCGGAGTTTTGCCAAGTTTTTGAGCCAGAGTGACGAAGTCTTCAATCACCTCGGCATCATAGAAGCTGGTAAACGGGTCTTGAACGATCAGCACATGCTGTTTCTTCTGTTCAGAAGACAAGCCTTCTAAATACTGTAAATCGAAGAGTTGCAGCTCTTTACTCGCTAGACGATTTTTGAGCGTAGGCACCGACATCAATGGTGCATCAACATAACCGACCGTTTTAGCTGTTGCCGTTTGGATCCACTTTTGACCCAATGCAGCGTTGACTACTTTTGGCGCTTTCGCCATCAGCGGCAGCATGGTTTCAATGTTGGCAACTAGATAATCTTTTGCAGGGCGCTGGTAACGCGAGTAGTAGATGTTCAAGAATCGAGAACGGAAACTTGGTACATCGACTTTGATCGGACATTGACTCGCACACGCTTTACACGCCAAACAACCGTTCATCGCCTCATGAACTTCATGCGAGAAATCGTACTCATGGCGTTTGTTCATCGTATTGCGAACACGCTCAATCATAGTCTTAACGGGTGTGTTGTCTTTCAACGCTTCTTGCTCAAGGTCGAGAATATCAACGCCTTGTTCAGTCAGTTGACGCAACCACTCTCTTACCAAGCCTGCGCGGCCTTTGGGTGAGTGACGTCGGTCAGCCGTAACTTTCATTGAAGGACACATTGGCGAGCTAGTATCGTAGTTGAAACACAAGCCGTTACCGTTACATTCCATTGCTTGCTTGAAGCTGTCACGAACTTGTACGTCGATCTGACGGTCGTAGAAACCACGCTTGGTATCGGTGACTTTCACCAATTCAGCGTCACTTTCTAAAGGCGTACAGATCTTGCCTGGGTTCATCTTGTTGTGCGGGTCGAATGCTGCTTTAATACGTCTTAATTCGGTAAACAGCTCTTCACCAAAGAAGTCTGGGCCATACTCAGAACGGAAACCTTTACCGTGCTCGCCCCACATTAAACCGCCGTATTTCGCCACCAGCTTAACCACTTCATCAGAGACTTCATGCATCAATGCTTCTTGCATCGGGTCACACAGATCCAATGCTGGACGAACGTGTAATACGCCCGCGTCAACGTGACCAAACATGCCGTAATTCAACTCTTTTGAATCGAGTAACACTCTAAATTCAGAGATGAAATCCGCGAGGTTTTCTGGTGGTACACAAGTATCTTCAGCAAAAGCGACTGGCTTAGCTCGGCCTTTCGCCGCACCTAACAGACCCACTGCTTTCTTACGCATGTTGTAGATTCGGCCAATGCTCGCCAAATCGCTACAAACTTGAAAACCAATCACGCCGGCTTCTTCGCTTTCAACCATGGTTTCAAGGCGTGCAGTCAGCGCTTGAACTTGCTGTTCAACTTCCGCTTCATCTTGGCCTGCAAACTCAACCATGTTGATGCCAAGCATCTCTTTGTTCGGAACATCAGTCAGCAAATCGCTCACGGTGTGCCAAACGATGTCTTGCTTCGCTAGGTTCAATACTCTTGAATCTACCGTTTCAACAGACAGTGCTTTCGCTTCCACCATGAACGGCGCATTACGCAGCGCAGAATCAAACGTGTTGTATTTCACGTTAACCAGTGTGCGCGCTTTTGGAATCTTGGTTAGGTTTAACTTTGCTTCCGTGATGAATGCTAAAGAACCTTCAGCGCCACATAGAACGCGAGTTAGGTCAAAGCTGTCATCTTGTTCGTTGATTGCATTCTTTAGGTCATAGCCTGTTAAGAAGCGATTCAGCGGAGGGAATTTATCTAAGATTTGAGCGCGTTTGTCTCGACAAACCGCCTCTGTCACCGTAAGTGCATGGTGAGCGAATTCACCCTCTACAGGTAAGCCGTGTGATAAATCAGATTCTAGACATGAACCATCTGCGAACACCGCTTGCAGCGACAATACATGGTCAGACGTTTTGCCGTACTTCAATGACCCTTGGCCCGAAGCATCGGTATTGATCATGCCACCCAAGGTTGCTCGGTTACTGGTAGAAAGGTCTGGAGAGAAAAAGTAACCATAAGGGCGAACAGCGTCGTTCAATTGATCTTTAACGACACCAGACTGAACTCTTACCCAGCCCTCTTTCTCGTTAATCTCAAGAACCTTATTCATGTATCGCGACAGGTCAACCACGACACCTTTTGTTAAAGATTGTCCGTTGGTTCCGGTACCGCCGCCACGAGGGGAAAAAGTCACGCGTTCGTAAGCGGATTTAGAAACCACTTTACCGATAAGCACAACGTCTTGCGTTGTTTTAGGAAGGATGACCGCCTGCGGCAATTGCTGATAGACACTATTATCAGTCGCCACAGCCAAACGGCTAGAATATTGAGATTCAATGTCGCCAGTAAAGCCCGCTGTTTTTAGTTCATCTAAAAAGCGTACGACAACTGGATCGACATCAGCATTGAGTTGAAGTCTTGGTAACATTTGCTTCCTGCCCCTACTTCGCTGATCCTATCAGCATTGGGTTATCTGAGATTTATAATAATTTTCTTTGAATTTCGTCACTTTACTACTATTAAGATCATATAAAAAGGTGATCAAATCAGAATCTCAGTGCAAGAATGGAGAAATAGTCACTTTCGTCTTAATTCAGTAACAATATACTGAATAACATTTTGTTTAAGACATCTCCACGAGCACATCACAATGAAAAAAAACAAAACAGTCACAACTGAAGATATCCTTCTTAAACTATGCCAATCAGTCTCAAGCGTACTGACTTCAGCGACGGCTTCTCAGGTGTCCTATTCAGCCATGGTTCAAAAGATCAACAAGACAAGCCTAAAGCCAGATTTTGGTTGCTTCGTTCTGTTTGACGGCGGCTTTTCTGGTCTCGTTGTTATTAATTTTACGTCCAAAGCAGCGCTAGAGATCTACACCAATTACATGCGCAATATGGGCATGCCTGAAAACGAGCTTGCTGTGCTTCATACTTCAGACGAAGTGGGTGATGTATTGGGTGAGTTGATGAACCAATTAGTTGGCGATTTCACCAATAAAATCCGCAAAGAGCTGCAAACCAACATCACACAAAACCAACCGAAAATGCTGGCTCTGAACAAGCAAGTTAACCTTTCTGTTGATACCAATCTCGACCGTCCACAAGCTCGTCGTGTGACCTTCTCTACCGCTAATAACAACATCTTCTACCTTGAGCTTGCGATGGATAAGACTGAGTTCATTCAATTAGAAGAATTTGAAATCGCAGAAGACGAATGTCCAGATAGCATTCTTGAGGCGACTCAGAAAAAAATGCAAGAAGCGAACAAGCCAGCTCAAAGCTCTGGCAATGATTCTGCGGCAGATCTACTCGATGAACTGGGTATCTAGTTTACGAATGCTCTAGACATATTGAAAAAACGTGTCACTAACGCCATCAATACGCTTGATGGCGTTTTTGTTTTTACCGCCAACTGGGCTCATGCAGTTCAATGTTCACCGCCTTCCTTGTTCATCAAACCAGTTTTGCCTTTCTGTTACCCGCGAAAACATGTAAAATATTGGACTTTTAAAAATTTGCGGTACTGATTAAATTGTCGATGGATAAGAAAAAAGCCCTAAAGAAAATTGCCAAGTGTCTTGAGCTTGGAAATTCTGCGAACGTCAATGAAGCTGCCAATGCGATAAAAATGGCGCATAACTTGATGCTGAAATATGGTCTCGAAAAAGACGATATTGAATTTATCAAGATGGGGAAAACTCAGTCCAGTCACCTGTTACCTGCAAATATCAGTTCTACACTGCTGCGTGTTATTCGCGGTATCAACACCAAATTTGGCGTAGAAGCCGTATTGCTGAATCATAAAGGCCTCAAGCGTGTTGAGTTCATTGGTGAAGCCGACCGCGCGATCTTCGCAGCGTTCGCTTTCGATATCATTTATCGTGAACTGAATGAACACACCGGCCAATTCAGAAATAGCTTTGCTGGCTCTGGCACAGGGTCCTTAGAAGTGACACGCCGCGTGAACTCGTTTGTTTCAGGCTGGGTTGAAGGTGCGCTTGAAAAGCTACCAACTATTACCCCAGACGACGAATCAAACAACAAGATCAATAATTACATTGATAAAGAATTCAAAAATATCGACCGTGAAACGTTCAAACAGCAACTGAGAGAAGCGATGAAAAACCTCACCGCCGATTATGAAGTTGGTTTGAAGAAAGGTCGTAAATTGTCTGTTAATCGACCAGTTGGCGGTACCCAGGCAGCTAAAAAGATAACTAAATCATAGAGCCACTTTACATTGCTTCGACGTATTGATAAAAACCATCAATAAGATTTACAGGACTATGTTTGTCACTCGGATTCATTCGTTTGACAGAAGTACATGATGGAGAAATACGTTAAAAAAATCACACTAGCCCTAGCGCTTACTATCGCTTTAACGGGTTGTCAGGCAACTCAACGCCAAAACGCGACAACTGGCGAATCTGAGGCTAACTCTGCAACTCAAGGCGCTCTAATTGGTGCACTCGCTGGTGCCGTTGCTGGTGCTGCAACTGGTGACTCTAAAGACCGTGGTAAACGTGCACTTATTGGTGCTGCCGGTGGCGCCGCTGTTGGTGGTGGTATTGGTTACTACTTTGACCGACAAGAAGCTGCCCTTCGTGAAGAGCTAATGAATTCAGGCGTTCAAGTTGAACGTGTCGGTGAGAACCAACTTCTACTTCGCCTAGAAAACGGCATCGGTTTTGATTCTGGCTCTTACGCTTTGGAATCAAGCATTCACAATACCCTTCGCGGCGTTGCTCGCATCCTAGTTGAATACCCAGACACTAGCCTAGTGATTGAAGGTCACACTGACAGCGAATCGACGAACCAAATCCTTTCTGAGCGTCGAGCTGAATCTGTTCGTGCATTCTTGATCTCTCAAGACGTTGCTGCAGGTCGTGCTATTGCTCGTGGTAACGGTGAGCGCTACCCTCTATGTGACAATAACACCTCTCAAGGTCGTGCTTGTAACCGTCGCGTAGAAATTCAAATCTTGCCGCTTAAGTAGCACGATTAAAGCCCAGTCCATCTTTATCTATTGAATTAACCTCTATATAGTTGTTTATCAGTTATGTTACTCATTTAACGTGATAATAATAATCAACGACCATAAAGCGTATTCATACTGACATATCGATTCTGGGCTTTTTTACGAGACTTATCTTTTGCTGATCCTATCCAACATTCTGTCATCATCATTTCTTAGAACACTATTTCTAGCCCTCATCTTTTCCACGATTCAACTGTCCACCACACATTTCGTGCACGCAGCAAGCAGTGATGAATTTTCACTAGAATCACAACCTCAAGATCCAGTTTCTCAATACCAATTGGCTCAAGCTTATGAATCGGGTGTCGACGTTCCTGTTAGCACCAGTGATGCATTGTATTGGTACACGCAGTCAGCAGAAAACGGCAACCCAAACGCGCAATTTAGACTGGGTGAATGGTACTTGGCAGGTACAGGTGTTGAACAAAGTAACAAGCTTGCTTTGGAATGGTTTATTAAAGCGGCGTTGCAAGGTAACCAGCGCGCACCTATCGAGGTAGCAAAACTCTACGAATCCTCGCTAGAACAAGACCTCCTTCAACCATTAGATAAAGCGCAGCTATGGTATGAAGCAGCCTTAAAAGATAATCCACAAGCAGAAGAGGGCTACAACCGCATTTTGGAAGCACAATTCAACCAGCAACGTGCAAAACAGATCTCTTCAATAGAACAGCTCGATGACAGCATCGACTCTGAAATAGACACCAGTCAGGGGGTATCTAAGCACGTTCAATCTAACCAAGCATCACGCTCTAACCTCTCCAGTTCTAACCTAACTAGCTCTGACTATATGATTGGTGCTGCGTTGGCCGTGTTGATTTCAATCATCAGCATTATTGCGACGCTCGTTATCTCAAGAAAAAGACAAGCTCTAAAGTCGGGTGATTCGCGACAGCAACAACAATCACTTGAAGCGCAGCTTAGCTCGAAGGACCTTACGATTAAGCAGCAAAAACGCCAGCTGAACACTATGTTCCACGAATTGAAGAAGCAGAAAAACAGCAAAGGTCTGAGTAATTTGCAGGTGGCCTGCGCGCTATTTGGCTACACACCTAGCTCAATCCCCGACCAGAAAAGCATCAAGATCCGATACAAACAGCTATCAAAGATCTACCATCCAGATGGTCACGGATGTGACGAAGAAATGAAACGTTTGAACAATGCGCTAAAAACCATTTTACAAAATGTTACAAAACCGTAAACAAACACACATCTTCATTTTCCTAGATCTCAAAGATATCGATTTTATTGGTGTTGCAATCGATCCCCCTCTCAAAAACGGGTAACAAACTATTAACTAATGGGTCTTACTTGTGTCATAATTTGCGCCGAAAATACACCTGACTTAAACAGGTGAGGAGAGAATATGTTCACAATAGAAGGCGTTTGTGATTGGTGCAAAAAGCCAAGCCTAGTTAAAAAGCACGACTACCTAGATGGTAAGTGTCATCATGCATGTAACGAGTGCAATGATATTGCAACCATTGATGTTCGCCAGTTCAATATTGGTGAAATGGAAATGAGAGCAAAACTCTCCCAAGCGACATTGAGATAAGCAACACCGTGAAATATAAGAAAGCGCCTAAGGCGCTTTTTTTGTGCCTGTGGTTTTAGATCTTCTTTCTTCTTTCTTCTTTCTTCTTTGTTCTTTGTTCTCTCTTCTATACAGGTATATACAGTACTTTTCTGCAAAAACCAGTGTATACACCTGTATAAAGCTCACATTTATTCAACTTATGATACAAAACAGTAGATTCATTCAAATTTAATTTATCGAATACTTTCAATGATTTAATCATTTACCATCCATAACCTCAGACGAAATCGTCCAATAATCCCGCAAAAAACGCTTGATCTTATAAGCAACTAAAACTACTGTATACACATACAGCATGTATATAAGGACAGAAAAATGATTCAAGCACACGTTAAAGCACAACACTCTAGCCCGCTAGTTCACTGCGCATTTACATCAGTTTCTCGTAAAAGCAAAAATTCAAACGAGGAAGCGTTGTTTGCAAGAATGGCGTTGCTGTCCAATCAACATCAGTGGTTACTGTTTACGGCTCAAACACCAAGACCATCGGCTAAGCAGCTTAAGCAACATAATGTTTGCTGCGACCGCGTTATTCATATGAAAGCCTCTCATCAAATGACTGAGGTAGAGACTGTCGAGAAAGCAATCCGCTCTAAGAATGCGAGCGCGATTGTTGCAAGTGCATCGATTGATCAGTTCAGCCAACAGTACCTAAGAACATTAGGGTTACGCTTTCAATGTGAAGTCTTCTTTATGGATGCAAATTCAGAGCGTATTCACTAAGCCACCTTGCTTAATAACATGTTGGCTCAAAAACATGGTCCACAAACATAGCTTAATCTTTTAGCTAACAAACTTAATTTAACTTAAGAAACAATTCGCCAAAACACAGTCCAAACATACTGCCTTCCCCTGCCCTACAATTCGCCCATTTTTTAGCGGATTGTTAGGCGGGGGTTTTTATTTAAACAACAGATTTAGCAATCGTTTGCTTTTTCTCTGGAAGCAAATAGTAGATTGGGTATAATGCCCGTCTAATCATGTGCACACCGCACTTCTCTGTATGACGTTTGATAAAAGATAGGAATGTCTAAATGAGCCTTGCTGATCAAGTTCTTGCCGTAAATGATGACCTACCAATCCGTACTGACAAACCTGTCCACAGTGGCAAGGTTCGCTCAGTCTACTGGTTAACTGAAGAAGATAGCCAACGACTAATTAAAGAGAATGGCTACGACGTAGCACCCGATGCGCCTCTAGCTATCATGGTGATCAGTGACCGTATCTCTGCATTTGATTGTATCTGGCGTGGTGAAGGGAATCTTAAAGGTGTTCCAGGTAAGGGAGCGGCTCTGAATGCTATCTCTAACCACTGGTTCAAATTGTTTAAAGACAACGGACTTGCTGACAGTCATATTCTTGATATCCCTCACCCGTTCGTATGGATTGTACAAAAAGCTCGCCCAGTCATGATCGAAGCGATTTGTCGTCAATACATCACTGGTTCAATGTGGCGTGCATACGCAAACGGCGAACGTGAATTCTGTGGTATCGAGATGCCTGAAGGCCTTGAGAAAGACAAGAAGTTGCCTGAGCTACTGATCACGCCTTCAACAAAAGGGATTCTGAAAGGTATTCCTGGCGTTCCAGAAGCTGACGATGTGAACATCACACGCAACAACATCGAAGATAACTTCGCAGCATTCAACTTTACTCAAGCAAGCGACATCGCGCATTACGAAAAACTTCTTAAAGAAGGCTTCAACGTAATCAGCCAAGCGCTAGCAAAAGTAGACCAAACCTTTGTTGATACCAAATTTGAGTTTGGCTACGTCAACGATGCTCAAGGCAAAGAAAAGCTTATCTACATGGACGAAGTCGGTACTCCAGATTCATCTCGCATTTGGGATACTCAGGAATATAACAACGGCAACATCGTTGAGAATTCAAAAGAAGGCTTCCGTCAGTTCTTGCTTAACTACTTCCCTGATGCCGACATTCTTTTGAATAAAGAGCGTATGCCAGAACGTGAAGCATTGGCTCGTGACAATGAACTTCCACTGGATTCTCTAATGTCTCTGTCTCGCACTTACCTTGATATCGCAGCGAAAATCACAGGTGCGGAGATCGTACTGAGCGAAAATCCTAAGCAAGAGATCATCGATGTACTGCGCGCTGACTATGGTCTAATCGACTAGTCGCTTAATTGCTAATTGCTTAATCGCTTAATCGCTTAATCTCAAAATAAAAAGCTCGAAAGCTAATAAGCTCGTAGACTCAAGTTTTAGATACTAAAAGGGCCTCAATATTTGAGGCCCTTTTTACGTGTACGTTTTTACTATTCCTCGAGAGAGATTATAGGCGAGCTGAAGTTACAGCTTAATCGTGAACTCTTCTCCAGAATTACCCGCAATCACTAAATGACTGCGCGATTCAATATACTCGATCTGCTCTTCTTCAAGTGAATATGGCATCACCACTTTGAGCTCATTGATCCCTTCCAGCTTAGCGAGCTTGAGTAAGGTAACAATGTTCGACTCATCACTTTTACGCGTCGACATTGATTTCAATGCCATCTGCCATAAACGATCCTCTGGGGTGCCCAACTCTTTAATGCTATCTCGCCAGACGGTACTGAACACTGGCGCAATTGTGGTGAGTGCTTCCAGAAAAGTCCATTTTTTACTGCATGAGGCGCCAAGAAATGTTGTGTAATCGAACTCTACACGCGTCTCTTCCTGTTTATCCATGATGTCCCCCGACACTTTGGCAACACAATATACTCAATATCTATCAACTCTTTCTTTATAGCAATAGGATATAGAAGAATAGTCTTTTATGACCTTTTGATTGGTTAAAAAGGAATATAAAAATCAAACTTGTAACAAAATAAGCACTGAAAAATCATATATGCATCTATTTGATTAATATTTTAGAGATAAAACTTATCCATCTATTTGATATCAATTATTCGACTCGCTTTTTTGAACTGAATACGCCAACCAGACCATGTCGGTAGCTCCCAACGTTTTGGCGATAACTTTCGGCTACCCGACTGATAATGGACGTAAATCAGCTTTCTTGCGGGCAAGTATTCAACATCGAGTTGCAAGTCGGCAAGGCTCAATGCAAACGGGTATTTTTCCGAAAATTCTGAGTAGAGCCAAGTTGGAATGCCATCGAACGGTATGTCTGCATGATCGAACATTTCCAATTCGCTGACATCAGTAACACCTAGTACTTCAAGCTGCTCTATAAACCATAGCTCAAAGTTAATGTTCTCAATTTCTGGTGTGTATTTAGTTTGTTCATCGAGACCAAGTTTCACATACAACTGCCAGTGTTTGATTTCTTGAGTGCGAGCCTTTGCAAAACCGGGAAGCTGCTCTCCATTTAACACAAGGTCGACGATAGGTTTTAACGATAGTTGCCCTTCAGCGGCGACGAGTTTGGTTGTAATCGTGCAGCCTGCGTACACCAATGCCATCTCGGTAAAAACACCATCATCATTCACAACGGTTTCGCCTTGCTCCCACTCTCCTAGTTCAGCATCAATGAGAAGCTCAAGAGGAATGGGTGTCGTGACCGTCGCTAAGGTCAGTGTTTGCTTAACGCCTCTTCCCGGCAAGCTGTGAGTATCCAACACCAACATCGCTTGTGCATTATCAGGGAAACGGTTCTGACGACCGAGCACCACTTCTAAAACACCATTGGCAAAGGCTTCTTTCCTTTTCAGTCGGCGCACAAACACCAGTTCAGGATGCAGATTCACAATGGTCTTGAGCAATTCAATGCGTTGGAAACGTGACGCGACTTCTAGCTGAGGAAGTTCAAATACCTCCCGCATTTGCTTCGCCAATCCTTGAGCTTCATTCAGAGCCTGTTGGTCGATGTCTAAATGCGGATATTCTCGACCGCGCACAATCTGAATCAACAGGCTTAAATCACACCCTTCCTTCTCTTGTTGCGCGAGCGCTTCAAGATGTTCTGCATTGTTTGGTAACTGATACAAGCGAGCAGGAACGGACAGCGCCGCAGTGAGATCAACCATCGCCTCTTTTAATGCTTTGGTTTTGATTCGAGTAACGATATCGGCATACAAAGCATCAATCGGCAACGGATACAGCTTTTTACCATGCTCGGTAACTTGATGGTCGGCGTTAATCGCTTCCATCGTCAGCAAGGTTTGAGTTGCACTGTTGAGTGATTTCTCTGGAATAGGGTCAAGGAAGGACAAGCTCTCAAGCGGAGATCCACAACATGCTGCGGCCAACATAGGTTCAGTCAGCTCTTCACGCTGCAATTCAGGCGGTGTGACTAACTCTAACGCCGCATGTTCACCATATAGACGCACGCAAACGCCATCCATTACCCTACCCGCGCGGCCAGCTCGCTGTTTGGCACTCGCTCGTGATATGGATTTAAGCATCAGTGTGGCTCTGCCATTACGCTGAACGGTGCGTCTCTCTAATCCTGAATCTATCACCACGCCAATGTCAGGAATGGTTAATGAGGTTTCTGCAACGTTGGTCGCAAGGATGACCTTTCTCAAACCATTACCTTCAGTATGGATATTCCGACCCGATAACGCTGAATCTCGCTCTTTATCACTGACCGACGCATGCAATTTAACAACTTGGATATCTGGATTTTTCGCTAAGGCTTGTTCGCATTGCACGATCTCTTTTTTACCCGGTAGAAAAACCAACATATCGCCAGAAGAAGCGATCAACTGATGATTAACTTCTTCCACGATGCGCTGCCCTAGATGTCGACTATCAGGCAGTGTTCTGGATTCATTCGCTCTGTGTTCAATCTCAACTTGATAAGTTCGCCCCTCGCAGCTAATTCGATTCGCATCCAAGTAATCAGCAAGACGCTCCCCTTCAATGGTTGCTGAAGTGATCACCAAGCGATGGCTCTCTTTTTGTTTCAGAATCGCCACCAGCAGATCAATGTCCCAGCGCCTCTCGTGAAACTCATCCACCACAATCACATCAAAACTGGCTAATCCGTCTTCTGATAACCAACGCAGCGCGATACCGGGCGTCACAAAAACAACGTTAGTTTGCTCGTTATACTCTGACTCAAGCTTAATCGCATAGCCAACCTTGCTACCAAGCTTCTCACCCGATTGCTGTGCGAGGTATTTAGCCAATGACGTACACGCGATACGTCTTGGTTCCACCACCAGCACTCGTCCATGCTGAGAAGCCCAAAGTGGCAGGCGCGTTGATTTACCTGATCCGGTTTCCGCCTCTACGACAAGGTGAGAATTAGCGATTTGTTCGTGGAATACGTTTTGATAAGCATCGATGGGAAGTAATGACATAAAATGGCGAGTAGCGAAAAAGTGTGAGCAAAGTATAACGAATTATCGTGTTGAAATTCGATAAGTGTGGGACAGAGGTAAGAATATCATTTTGTTTGCTCAGATCGCGGAGAAACTATTTACAATTGAATAACTAAACCGTTATCATTTTTTAGTTACCCTTTCTCCCATATTAGGCATCCAATGAACAACGATAAACGCCCTCTATATATCCCTTATGCTGGTCCTGCTCTACTAAGTACACCTCTTCTAAACAAAGGCAGCGCATTCTCTGCTGAAGAGCGCAGTTCTTTCAACCTTGAAGGTTTGTTACCGGAAACAACCGAAACAATCCAAGAGCAAGTAGGACGTGCATACAAACAATATTGTAACTTCGAAAGTGATATGGATAAGCATATCTACCTTCGTAACATCCAAGACACTAATGAAACGCTTTTTTATCGTTTAGTTCAAAACCACATCTCTGAAATGATGCCTATCATTTATACGCCAACCGTTGGCGCAGCATGTGAGAACTTCTCAAATATTTACCGTCGTGGCCGTGGTCTGTTTATCTCATACCCGAACCGCGATCGTATCGATGACCTACTGAATAATGCGACAAACCACAACGTTAAAGTTATCGTGGTTACGGATGGTGAGCGTATTCTTGGTTTGGGAGACCAAGGCATCGGTGGTATGGGTATTCCAATTGGTAAGCTAGCACTTTATACAGCTTGTGGCGGTATCAGCCCAGCTTACATGCTACCAATCGTGCTCGATGTGGGTACTAACAACCCTCAACGTCTTGCTGACCCAATGTACATGGGCTGGCGTCATCCTCGTATTACGGGTGCTGACTACGATGCATTCGTTGAAGAGTTCATCCAAGCGGTTCAACGCCGTTGGCCTGATGCATTAGTTCAGTTCGAAGATTTCGCACAAAAGAACGCAATGCCACTGCTTGAGCGCTACAAAGATCGCATCTGTTGTTTCAACGATGATATCCAAGGCACAGCAGCCGTAACGGTTGGTTCTCTACTTGCAGCATGTAAAGCAGCAAACAGCAAACTTTCAGACCAACGTATCACCTTCTTGGGTGCGGGTTCTGCGGGTTGTGGTATTGCTGAAGCTATCATTGCTCAAATGGTGTCTGAAGGTATCAGCGATGCACAGGCACGCTCTCAAGTTTACATGGTTGACCGTTGGGGTCTGCTACAGGAAGGCATGCAGAACTTGCTTGATTTCCAACAGCGCCTAGTTCAAACCAACGCAAATACTAAAGACTGGGAAAGCGATGGCACTGGCTTCTCACTACTAGACGTTGTTCGTCACGCTAAACCAACAGTATTGGTTGGTGTATCTGGGGCGCCGGGTCTATTCAGCAAAGAAGTCATCAAAGAGATGAACCTACACAGTGAACGCCCTATCGTGTTCCCACTGTCGAACCCAACAAGCCGTGTTGAAGCGACGCCAAACGACATTATTCGTTGGACTGATGGCCAAGCACTTGTTGCGACAGGTAGCCCATTTGAGCCAGTCGTTCACAACGGCACAACTTACCCAATCGCTCAGTGTAACAACAGCTACATCTTCCCAGGTATTGGCCTTGGTGTATTGGCTGTGAATGCTTCACGCATCACTGACGAAATGCTAATGGAATCAAGCCGTGCACTTGCTACGTGTTCTCCACTAGCAATCAATGGCACAGGTGCTCTACTTCCACCATTGGAAGAGATCCACACGGTATCTAAGAAAATTGCTCTTGCGGTAGGTAAAAAGGCGATTGAACAGGGCGTTGCTCTAGAGATCACTGAAGAAGCACTGCAACAAGCGATTGACCAGCACTTCTGGCAGCCAGTTTACCGTCGCTACAAGCGCACGGCATTCTAATAAAGCGTACTGCGCTTGGAATAAAGAGCGTTAACGACTCTTATATGAGCCTCTGCAATTGCAGGGGCTTTTTTCTTTAAACTGTCTTGTCTTTTTAACTGATTTTTCTCATTTTTATTTGGTATTATCGAGCACTCAAAAATTAATGCTCAGTGAAAGGACCATACCGAGAGTGAAATTTGATTCTCACATTATCCGTAGCTACATAAAAAAAGCTTACAAAAAACTGCAAGGTTTTCTGTTTGGCGCTTTCCTCGTGTTCTTAGTAGGCAGCGCTGCGGTTATTGCGATCGATTATTGGGTTTCATGGCAAGCGGAAGATCGCATCATCTACGATATAGATGAAGTGCCCGAGCTTGAGGTCGCCGTTGTGCTTGGCACGAGCAAATATTTGGGTCGAACACTCAACGACTATTATAAGCACCGAATCGAAGCCGCGATTGAGCTGTTCGATCGTGAAAAAGTGGACCAATTTCTACTGAGCGGCGATAACGCTCATCGCTCTTACAATGAGCCGTGGACGATGAAACGCGACTTGTTAAAAGCGGGCGTCCCCGAGGAACGCATCAATCTAGATTACGCGGGTTTCAGAACCTTAGACTCGATTGTTCGCGCCAAAAAGATATTCGATACCGATAACTTTCTGATCATCACTCAAAAATTCCACTGTGAAAGAGCGTTATTCATCGCCAATTCTTACGATATTCACGCGCAGTGTTTAGCGGTTTCAGGACCAACCCATCACTCGGGAAGCTCAATACGTTTGCGTGAAGTGTTTGCGCGTACCAAGGCATTTCTTGATCTGTATATTATGGGGACAACGCCAAAGTTCCTTGGACCTAAAGAGCCCATTCAACCGAGTCCAAAACCGGAATCATTTCCGATCCCAAACCCTATCACCGACCCCACTGTAAACCCTATTGTAGACCCTATAACAAGCCCGATTGCAGACCCAGCAGAGACCGATGTGTAGAAAACTACACATTTTGAATTTGTTGCCTCACACTTCCCCATTGTTAAGCAAAAACACACCAACACTCCTTTATTAACTTGAGTAACATTCTTCCAACAAAGTCTGACCCTACATCAAGCTATATACCTCGACAATAATAAGCATGACTCAATGAAGTCGTGCACCAATACAACGAGGATAAACAAAAGGAGCGTCTTATGACGGCACTTGTTACTACACTGAAACACTGGTTGTTCACCCGCAACAGCATGATATTAATTGGTAATTTCACGCTATTCGCACTCTTGCTCAACACCCTTCCTTTCGAATCACAAGTCAATACTGGTTTGAGTATTCTCGTGTTCGTTGCGGTTCTATGGTTAACCGAAGCTATTCATGTCAGCATCACCGCTCTGCTCGTTCCACTCTTGGCTGTCTTGTTTGGTGTGTTCAATACGCCCGCAGCGCTGGCTAACTTTTCAAACCCGATCATCTTCTTATTCATGGGTGGCTTCGCATTAGCAGCTGCACTGAACAAGCAAGAGCTAGATAAAGCGATAGCTGACAAAGTGCTGCTGATAGCAAAAGGCAGAATGTCGGTCGCTGTGTTCATGTTGTTCGGTGTGAGTGCAGGTCTATCAATGTGGATCTCAAACACAGCCACCACAGCAATGATGCTTCCTCTTGTTCTTGGCATCATGAACAAGGTTGACCAAAGTGAAGACCGCAACACCTACGTGTTCGTACTACTGGGTATCGCTTACTGTGCATCGATTGGTGGTATCGCAACCTTGGTTGGTAGCCCACCAAACGCAATTGCGGCGGCAGAAGTTGGCTTGAGCTTCACAGAGTGGATGGCACTTGGCCTACCAATCTCAATGATCTTACTGCCAATCGCGATGATTATTCTTTACGTGATGACTAAGCCGAAGCTTGACCACAAATTCGAGCTAGACCATGCCCCAGTTGAATGGACAAACAGCAAGAAAATCACACTGTCTATCTTCCTTCTAACCGTAACGCTTTGGATATTCGGTAAACCAATCAACGCAATGATTGGCGGATTCTCTAAATTTGATAGCTTGGTAGCGATTGGCGCAATTGTACTGCTTGGCGCTTCTAGAGCGGTGGAATGGAAAGACGTTGAGAAGACAACGGACTGGGGTGTTCTTATCCTATTCGGTGGTGGTATCTGCTTAAGTAACATTCTAAAAGCGACAGGAACCAGCGTATTCTTAGCACACTCACTAAGCGGATTTTTAGAAACAGCTGGCGTACTGCTTACGATTCTAGCCGTGGTAGCGTTCGTGGTATTCCTAACGGAATTTGCGAGTAACACAGCGAGTGCAGCACTTCTGGTGCCAGTATTCGCAACCATCGCTGAAGCACTTGGTATGTCGCCAGTTATTTTGTCTGCACTGATCGCTGTTGCTGCGTCTTGTGCCTTCATGCTTCCTGTTGCAACACCACCAAACGCAATCGTGTTTGGCTCGGGTCACATCAAGCAGAAAGAGATGATGCGAATCGGTATGGTGTTGAACCTAGTTTGTATCCTAGTTCTGACTCTGTTCGCTTGGATCTTCTGGTAAACACTAACGTTCTATAAGCGCATGCTTACAGGAATGCTCCCCTAAACTGGTTGAACTTCCCCCGGTTCAACCAAGACAAAAATGCCCGTTCAGCGTAAGCAAGCACTGAACGGGCATATAAAAACAAGAAACGCTTTCCCTTTTGGTGGCCCCGCGCCACCTTTTTTGTTTTGGCTTTTGGGAGAAGAACCATAAAAACGCCACACGTCACATATGCACGTGTGGCTTATAAACTCATCAAAACAATTTTCAGATTAGTGACTCAAGATCACCTGGTTTCGACCTGAATGCTTTGCTTGATATAAAGCTTCATCAGCGCGAGCAATGGTCTCTGTCACTCGCTCTTGCTTCATCTCGGCAACACCGATACTGCATGTCAGCGGATCGCCATGAACCCAAAGGTGCTGGCTAACCAATAATCGAATGCGTTCAGCTTTTATCTGCGCCTCTCCGGCTTCGGTCTCAGGGCAAAAAACAATGAACTCTTCACCACCCCATCTCACCAACTTGTCGGTAGCGCTGATCGAACTGCCCACCACCATGCTGAACTCGCGTAAAATATGGTCACCCATTTGATGTCCGTACTTGTCATTTACACTCTTGAAGTAGTCGATATCGAGATACAACATACCCAGCTTGCCATGTCCTTGCTTCACATGTTGTGACTGCATTTTCAACCAATCACGAATCGCGTGGCGGTTTAGTATTCCGGTTAACTCATCACGATGGGCCATCTCTGAAAATTCAAAATTCTGTTCTCTCAGTGCGCGATTGACGTTCTTTAAGTGGTGATGTCTTTTCTCTGCGATCACCATGCGTTTTCTTGAACGGTTTAACTCTGACAGCAAGAATACGGTGCCCGTCCCCACCCACACAAACAGTAGGATCATGAACAAGCTTTCTGCGGTGATATACGAACCTTCGAACTCAATACTGCGGATGACGATTCTGTGGTGACCGAGTTTCGCTCCAGACGCAGTAGCAAACTCAACCATATTCACATTCGAAAATTCAGGGGCCGAATGCTCTAACGCAATGTCGTTGTCAGCCAGCCACCATGTCATCACTTGCAGATTTTTGATCGGGATTTCAATCACACCACCATCGATTCCTGGAGAAAACTCCATCCCATTGTACTTGTGCGTGTACTCGTCATCAGGAACTGAATAAGCAGGGTTGTAGTTACGTAGATAGGTTCTCAAACGGCCACTAGAGTCAGCCTCCGCATGGTAATCAATGTTCACTCTAAAGGTGTGGTACTGAGAAAGGTCAAGGCCCGAGGTGATGTCAGGGTTGATACGAATCGACAGCCCACAGTAAGGCCACGGATACTCAGATTCTTTAAGTTCACAATCGAGAGTGTACTGTCCATTTTCATAGGATAACTGGGACGTACTGACTCCCCTATCAACTTGATCACTGGTCGCGATAAATTCATATTTATCAGGGGTAATTGCCGTTATCACACGATTTCCGCTCACACGGTAATACTGCACAATGGCAAGCGTTGCGATAACTAGAAAGATAACAATCTTATGGATCCACTTCACGTCTAAGCTTCCTGCTTAATATCCCTATAGTTGGGATTTCACGATAAAAAACAAGTTAGATAAATTAGTGATCTTAATACCAATAAATCACTAAAAAACGTTATATCACGCCCGAACAAAATGTCATACTATATTTTAATGGATGTATTTGCTGTTGATTATTCACGGCGAGAATCAAGTAATATTGCGTATAAAAACAGGCTCTATTTGTTATACTCATCGCATAATCATCGTTAACCGTACTGCCTGCTCACAGCGCAATCGAGTCGACGAAATAATAATCAAAATACAACGAGTAATGTCATGTCTTTATTAGCAAAAGGAACACTCAAAAAGATGAGTGCTTCCCTTGATGGCGCGGTTACCTACCGTTTGCCTGTAGGCGAAGAGTTTGTAGAGCTAAACCCTCTGATTGGTAAAACCATCAACCTCACTCACACCGGCAATATTTTTTGCTGCTCATGTGGTAAGAAAACTAAGAAGAGCTACTCTCAAGGCCACTGTTTTGTGTGCATGAAAAAGCTAGCAAGCTGCGACATGTGCATCATGAAGCCAGAGACTTGTCACTACGATGAAGGCACGTGTCGCGAGCCTCAATGGGGTGAAGAGAACTGCATGGTTGATCACTTCGTTTACCTATCGAACACATCAAGCCTAAAAGTAGGTATCACTCGTCACACTCAAATCCCTACCCGTTGGATTGACCAAGGCGCGACTCAAGGTTTGCCTATCTTGAAGGTAAAAACACGTCAGATTTCTGGCCTGATCGAAGTTGAGTTAGCAAAGCACATTGCTGACAAAACCAACTGGCGCACGCTGCTTAAAGGCGACGGCGACGATATGGAATTGGTAGAAAAAGCCAAAGAACTGTTGCCGTTGGTTGAGGATAAAATCCAAGAGATCAGAGCGAAGTTTGGTGATGATGCTATCGAGATTCTGAGCGAAAACATCACTTCATTGAGCTACCCAGTTGAACAGCACCCAGTGAAGATTGTGTCGCATAACTTTGATAAGAACCCTGAAGTGACAGGCGTACTTCAAGGCATTAAAGGCCAATACCTAATCCTAGATACTGGTGTGATTAACATCCGTAAATTTGGTTCTTACGAAGTGGAAGTGTCGGCATAACTTGTAGAACTTAAACGTTTCTTATAGTTAGAGGCGTTTCTTATAGTTAGAAGCGCTTAGTGAATAGCCAAAAACTAAAATGCCCTCAAGTGATGACTTGAGGGCATTTTTCGTTGTCGATCCTATTCGCTTTCGATGACGATTTTAGGCGTTAGAGCGCAACCACATCTCCGTCTACACAATTCTTGCCGTTGGCTTTCGCGCGATAGAGAGATTGATCGGTTAAATTCACGAGTGCATCAATCGTGACACCGTCTTCACAGGCTTGGCTATCACTGATTCCGATACTGACACTCGAATTAAATCGTAACTGTTCATCGATTCTGAATTCAACTTGATTGAACTGTTGGCGAATCTCTTCTGACACTTCGTGTGCTGTTTCAAGAGACGTGTTTGGGATAAATATAATGAACTCTTCGCCACCCCAACGGCCTGCGACTCCGCCGGCTTTCTCGGCACTGCGCTTGGTAATATTAGCCAAAGCACAAATGACCTCATCACCGACCATATGGCCGTAAGTATCATTGATCGATTTGAAGTCATCGATATCAAGCAGCATACTGACGACATGAGTATCAGAGGCAATATGTTCCCTTAACCACTCATAAATCGCTCTGCGATTGAGTAAGTCAGTCATTTCATCGTAATTCGCTTGATGAACCAATTGCTTTTCCAACATCACCTTTTGAGTCACATCTTCGAGTACAACCTGAACGGCTGGCTGACCTTTCCAAGTAATCGCATTGTCGTAAATATTGAAGAACCGATGAACGCCGTCAAAGCCGATATTTTCAACCACGGTACTCGTGCCAGACAACTCACCCGACACGATCGCCTGATAGTGCTTGCTGATGCCATCGGCATTCTGTTTTGGCACCAATTCAAGAATCGAGTCCAGCTCTAGAACTTGCTCGATGGAAGCCGCGCCTTGCATGTTGACCCACGATTGATTGACCATCAGCGGTTTGAACTCTCGGTGAACCAAGATGCCCTGCCCGGATTGCATGATCATATCGTGATACATCTTATCTTGTTCACGCACCGCATTTTGTAGCTGAATCGCAGGGGAAAGATCGATCACCGTGACTTGCAGTGCTGGCCGACCTTGCCACTCTGTCACATGGTCAATAGAGAACACTGTGAACTCTCGACCATTGCGATCAACATTAACATAGGTGTGGACCTGCGGATCGCGTTGACCACTGATCGTTTCAAGGTAATTTTGATAGGCTAAAACATGGTATTCTTCTGAGATTAGATCTAGGAAGCTATCTATATTAGTAAGTAGTTCTTCGGGTGATTGGTATCCATAGATGCGAGCATAATTAGCGTCTACACTAACTACATTCATATCTTGAATAGTTATTACACCGTACGTGGATTCGAAATTTATTGAAGACATTGCCAACTCCGCACTCTCGCTATACTCCACAAACTGGAGCATAACAACACATCCTGCCAACGCTTCCACACAATCTATCACGCGCTAGGGACATTAATATGCCATCTAGTATATCGTACTGTTGCGGCCTTCTCTACAACTCAATTGCTAACACGAGTTAGTAAAAGTAGACAAGCATCTCAATCCCATTATTCGCGTCAAAAAACAGAAATAGATAACCTATACCAATGTAACCATTATCTTTTTCTACTTTTGGCCTTGAACTGATGAAAGAATCCGCTCCCAACCACTTCAAATCCTGTTCGCTATTCTTTTAAACCTGCGCACTATTCTTTAAACCTACGAACTATTCATTCCAATCAGAGAAATATGAGACTAAGAAGTCGATAGCTAACCGTGCTCTCTGTGGAAGAAAACGACGGTTCTGATAAACAATCCAACTGCTTGTGCCCGCTCCCCAATACTCTTCTAACACAGGGACGAGTTTTCCATTGCTAAGACTGCCATTGAAACTGCTTTTAGGAAGATAAACGATGCCAAGCCCCTCTTCGCAAGCTTTCAGTACAGCGCTTGAATTGTTGCTTTTCCAACGGCCATGAACTCTGACTGCGGTTAGCGGATTTCCATCGTTCTCGAACAACCACTGGTCACTGTTGGCGATAATACAGCTGTGCAGCTTGAGTTGTTCTGGATTCGCTGGAGCACCAAACTCAGCAATGTAATCTTTGCTTGCTGCCGCTGCCATCGGGCGATCAACCAGCTTTCTTGCCACCAATCCTGAATCGTCCAATCGACCATAACGAATCGCGAAATCGATGCCATCTTCGATGAAGTTAACCATCTTGGTATTGAAATTCATTTCTATGGTGAGCTCAGGATGATCTTTAGCAAATTCCATCAGCGCCGCGGCAACATGGTTCTCTGCAAATGCGCCCGCCGCACTAACACGTAAAGTACCACTCAACTGAGTTTGTTGAGACGTGACTTGTTCATTGGCCTGTTGCAGCCCAATCACCAAGTCTTTGCACTGTTGGTAATAAGTGTGGCCCGATTCAGTCAGGCTAACCATCCGTGTTGAACGCGCAAGCAGGGCCACTCCCACTCTCTCTTCCAACCTTGAAACCTGCCGACTCACATGGCTGGTACTGCAACCTAGCTGTTTAGCGGCTGCTGAAAAGCCGTGGCATTCGGCGACCGCAACAAATTCATTAATCCCTTCAAAGCTATCCATACTTAATCTACTCGCATTCTATCTTTGCTATATAGCAACAATGTTTTGCCTGTTTCGTATATTATCACCTAATCAGTTTGGAACTAGTATTAGATACAACAAGGCGGCGATAGCTAAGTAACAACGCGATACCTAGCGCCTAACGAAAAGCTTCAGTGCTTAACGAAAAGCGTCAGCACCTAAATAAAAAAAACAGCAGCTCAAAGGGACGAATCATGAAAAAAATACTAATACCTGTAACTAACCACGCAACACTAGGCGATACAGATCAAGCGAATGGTACTTATGCGCCTGAACTGACTCATGCTCTCAAAGAGATCATTGCTGCGGGTTTTGAGTACGACATCGCTTCTATCAAGGGTGGTAAAGGCCCATTGTACGGAACCGATATTGAAGGGGATTCAGTAAACGCTGAGATCTTGGCTGATGATGACTTCCAAAACCGCATCAACAATACGATTCCTGTAAACCAAATTAATGCAGAAAGCTACGATGCTATCTTCTACCCAGGTGGTTTCGGTTTGCTTTCAGACCTAGCAACCAACGAGCAATTCGCTGCTATTGCGGCTAAGCATTACGAAGATGGTGGTGTGATTGCGTCAGTATGTCACGGCCCTGCGGCGCTGCTTCCGATTGTTTTAAGCAACGGCGAGAAGCTACTAAGCTCTAAATCGGTGACTGGCTTTACACGTGAAGAAGAGATCGACTTTGGCACCATCAACGACATTCCGTTCCTACTGGAAGAGTCTCTTGCTCGCAGCGCAGCGCGTTTCAACAAGGTTCAACCTTGGCAAGAGCTTGTGATTGTTGATGAGCGAGTGATTACTGGCCAAAACCCAACCAGCGCGCACGCTGTAGGTGCAACTCTGGTTAAGCACCTGTCTTAGTTAAATCAAGGGCTTATTCGAATAACTGGCGTTGTTCAAATAAGCTCTTTTTTCGATCTAAAGGCACAAACAGCAAAGGCAAGTGACTTCTTATTAATTACTTCTTGCTAATGGCTTCTCGCTAATTACTTCGCAAGATCCCTTCAAGCACATTGAACAGCAAGTCGATCTCTTCAATCGAGTTGTAATGCATACAACCAATACGCACCACGCCCTGCTCTTCAATACCCAACTGTTTCACCAAACCTAATGCGTAGAAATGTCCGTTCCACACACAAATATTATGTTCACCCAGCTTCTTGGCGATGAACTCTGGAGAATGGTTTTCAAAGGTAACCGCAAAGGTTGGCGTTCTTAGGTTCGAATCAAACTCTGTTTTCCCGTAAAGCTTTGCCCCTTCAAGATCAGACAAGCGTTTAAGGAAGTACTCACTGAGCTGGCTTTCATGCTTATTATAAAGCGCGTAGCTTTGCTCTAAACGAGAACGCAATGAGTCGGTTGGCTCACCGAATTGCGCCAAGTAATCTACCGCCGCAATCACACCTGCAAGGCCTTCAAAGCTTTGCGTACCTGTTTCAAAACGGCCTGGGCCAATATTGGTTGCAGGCTCAACCTTGTAAGGCTTTAACGTGTGTAGCCATTGAGGTGCAACATAAGCAATGCCCACATGCGGGCCGAAGAATTTATACGCTGAACACGCTAAGAAATCACAATTCAGCTGCTGAACATCGATCAAGTGATGTGGCGCGTAATGAACGGCATCGACATAAACCTGCGCACCATGCTGATGTGCAAGCTCAATAACTTTTGCCATGTCGACAATAGAGCCAGTCGTGTTCGAAGCAAACGTCACCGCGACAAGCTTGGTTTTCTCGTTCAACAGTGACTCAAAATGCGCCATATCCAAACTGCAATCTGACTCGTCGACACGAACCTGGCGAACTATCGCGCCTTTGTCGTCTGCCGCTTGCTGCCAGCTAGATACGTTCGAGTAGTGGTCTAGCGCGGTAACAATCACCTCATCGCCAGCTTGCCAATCACGGCTGATCGCTCGGCTAAGCTGAAATGTCAGCGAAGTCATGTTGGCACCAAACACAACATTGCCAGAAGACTCCGCATTAAGCAGTGCTTGCGCCGCTTCTCTTGCTTGCTGCATTAAGCTTGTGGTCTTTTGGCTAGAAAAATAGTGGCCGCCTAGGTTTGAATTAAAATGCCCTAGGTATTCGGTCATTGAAGCTAAAACATTCTCAGGTACCTGAGAGCCACCCGGCCCATCAAAAAAGGTCACCGGCTTACCGTTATGGTATTGGCCTAGCGCGCTAAACTGCTGGCGCACATCATTAAGAGTGAAGGACATTGCGCGCATCCTTAGCCGTTAGAACAAACACATCCATGTAGCCCATCTCGCCGTGGTCTATGGTACGAATCGGTTGTGCATTGTGCCAAAGCTTACTATCAGCAAGCATTGCCACTTCACCATCGCCTAACACTTTTCTGAAGAACGGTGCTTCGTGGCTATCTTGATAAAGCATCACTTCACCACCCACAATGTTGTGGCGAGTAACACCAATGATCGCGATGTGGTCAAAACCGTCCTGGTGAACACCTTCTGGTGCAACTTGAGTTTCTTCAAAAATAGCGGCAATGCGGATTTGATGGATTTCGATTTCTTGTCCGTCTTCAAGCCCGTTGGTTTCAATAAACAATTCACACATCTCTTGCATGCCTTCGCTGCTTAGAATTTGTGCTTCAATCGGCTCGAATTGACGAACAACGTCACCTTGAAAGTGATTAATGTCTTCAGACTGAACAAAGTTATGTTTGTCTAGCTCAACGACTTGTCCATTACTGAATTCAACCACTGAGTACCTTCTCAATCGGAACTGTCCATCCGCATGCTCTGTGCTTGGTAGCTTAGAGAATGAAGGTGACAACTCCTTAACCGCGTGGTTACTGAGGTGGGTAATATGTAGGGTATTTTCGTGAGCATGTAACATCATCGACTCCTTAATGATTGTTAATTAACTTTCGATATTTAACGTTTTATTTACATAAAGGATACTTGAAGATCTTGCCAAATCAACATTAAACAATCATTTATCCCGTCAGATTTAATAATTCAGACACTAAATCTAACCTGAGATTCAAAAGCAGTGTATAACACCAGAATAAAAGATGACCAACTCTTAAAACTAGCACACTCCACTAGCTAGTTATAAATCCCTACAAATTTAAATTTAACGATATTATTAACTAGCAAGCCAGGTTTCATATTGTGTCAGCCCTTTTGCTTCAATACGCCAGCCTCCTTGCATGAGCTCAGGCATCACTCTCGCCATCATTCATTTCTATGCTTTTGCACAGCAAAATACGACCTACCTATCAGTTGCCAAGCTATTGATTATTTACACAACAAACTGAAATTGGTTAATTTATGACTAAGCCAGAAACCAAACGCCTTTGCTTGCGCGTCTGGAACAGGTCGAGTTCGGGGGGAACTCGACCGCCCTCAAATAGAGTGCTTTCTAATAAAACCTACAATTATAAATGATGCGTTTATTTGGAATATGATGGTCTGCCTTTATGTCCTAACTTAGAATTCGTTAAAAATAGGCGACTATAAAGATTGGGAATGTTCTACACAAAACAGATGAGAGGGTAAGCAAGCTTGAAAGGTTGGTTGCTAAAAGAGCCACCTTTGGTGACATTTACACCAAAAGTCAAAACGAAAATAAGTTAACTAGACTTAAAACGATTCACTTAGAAAATAGGGAATTTAGCTAACACTCAATTTCACTGGACTGATTTTTAAAACCGTTCTTCGAGCGCTTCTGCTGGTACATTCGCTGGTCAGCTAAGCTCAAACACTCAGAAAAATTGACACATTCAAAACTAGATGCGCTTCCAAAACTGAGGCCAGACTGAGGCCAATCAGCACTGCGAATTTGCTCTTCCACCTGAGTCACTCTAAGCTCAATCTGAGAATAGAGAGCCTCAACTTGTTTCTCTTTATCCACTTTCAACAACCAGATAAATTCGTCGCCACCAGCTCGATAAACCATTCCAAGGTCTGTAAATTTTTCTCGCATCATGCGGCTGGTGTATTCTAAAAAGCGATCCCCTTCATCATGACCATAAGTATCATTAATCGATTTAAGGCCATCACAATCGATGAAGACGATACAATAGGAATGATGTACTAATTGTTTACTCGCATCATTAAAATCCAGCCGGTTTCCAAGCCCCGTTAAACTATCCACCCTCGACTGGATATAGGTTTTCTGATGTTGATGTTGTTGAATCCGCAACCATTCAATCAGTGACAATAAAATGCAGGTACAATCTATTGCTAATGCAACAACAACGATGACTTCTGTCGATCTCTGAGTCGGCAATGGTGCAAAATGCGCAAAAATGTAATATACCAAAGCCGTGCCATAACAAAGACCACCGATCAAATAATATTTAGCGACAAAGTTTCGTTGATAAACCATCAATACGCCAGTCACTATCATTGTCGGCACCCAGATTGCCGCAATTAAATGGGACATAACAAAAGTCAACGAAAACGGGGCAAAGACATTAATAAACCCGATAATGACACACAGCCAACTAAAGGCCTGAAAGGTAAGATTAATACGAATAAAATGCTGCGGAAATCCAAACAATAATCTTGTGTAATAGCAAGAAAAAGCAACCGCAAACGGAAACAATACCATTCCAAAATAAACTGGGTTCCAGCTTTGGCTTGATAATAAGTACCCCCAAGCGCCTGAAGCGGCGAACCATCCCAGGCCATGTAGCCCAACATAACCAGCACAAGCCAGTGTGACTGGATGTTTAGTTTGAAAGTAACAAAAAAGAGCGAAAACTCCCAACGTTAGCATGACAGTAATAGAAGCTAATGTGAGCGTATTGTTGCGGAAAACGTGAATATAAAATGGATATTCAGGTTGAAGAGTGAAGTTAACTGCCTTTGGAAATTTCTTTGCTTCCAAGTAGAGCCAAAGTGTTCCAGATTCCTCCGCATTCAATATTAACGGGAAGCTTTGCCTATGCAGATGCAAGATACTCTTGTTACTTAATTGGCCAAAATCAAGTATTCGCCTTACTTGACCATTTGTTGATTGCCAGTACCCCCAACCTTGATCCAAATAGTTTGCACGGAGTGTAACTATTTGTTGTGACGACTTGATATCGGAGTTGGCCAAATCAACTCTCAACCCAAACGCCCCTTCACCACCAAATATCGTTTCAATCCTTGGAGAGGATTCAATGTGTTTTTTTAATATGGGAAAATCGACTGGATCAGATAACAAAGGCATTTCATACCATCTTACAGCTTCATTAGCTAACACAGATTGTTCCCCGCTGACCTGCAGCGGAGAAGCAAAAACCGAATTCAGGCACACAATAAACACATTGATAAAAAGGATTAGAATCTGCATAGAGTTCAAATGATTCCGCGCAATATATAAATATCAATAATAACACATACAAAAAAATAACAACCGAGAAACACTCAACAGTTCAAGTATTAACCAACATTACACCTGTTTGTAATCATGCCGTTCATACTAAAAGTGCGTCTTGTGGTCGCTTATCTGCACGCTAATTTTGATGAATTCTTGCAGCGTCTTTTAACGCAAACTTTTTAAAATAAAACATAGGATTCAGGTTCTCTTGTTTTTCTACTCATCAATGTATACGAAAAAAAGTAAATACTGCTATAGAAACACCATGATCAAGAAGGCCCTAAAAGTGAGCAATATGCATAGCTGTTTGCAAGAGCACTTTCCTTGACTTATCGCTATTGATCTAAGACACAGGATTACAAGACCATCATTTAGTTCGGTTATGTTCTAACGTATAACGATTAATTACACTTCTGCCCTTGTTTAACCTTTTATTGCCTCCATATTTTCCATACAATCCTAAGCGATTATAAATAAAAACAATTTCAATTTCGGAGTCCTCATGAGCGACGTAAAGCACTGTAATTTATTGATTCTTGGTTCTGGCCCTGCTGGCTATACAGCTGCAGTTTACGCTGCTCGTGCAAACCTAAACCCAGTACTTGTTACGGGTATGCAGCAAGGTGGTCAGCTTACAACCACAACAGAAGTGGAAAACTGGCCGGGTGATGCTGAAGGTTTAACGGGTCCAGCACTGATGGATCGCATGAAAGAGCACGCAGAGCGCTTTGAAACAGAGATCCTGTTCGACCACATTAACGAAGTAGACCTTTCAAACCGCCCTTTCCGTCTTAAAGGCGATTCTGGCGAGTACACGTGTGATGCGTTGATCATCTCAACGGGCGCATCGGCTAAGTACCTAGGTTTGGAGTCTGAAGAAGCATTTAAAGGCCGTGGCGTTTCTGCTTGTGCTACATGTGATGGTTTCTTCTACCGCAACCAGAAAGTTGCAGTTGTTGGTGGTGGTAACACGGCTGTTGAAGAAGCACTTTACCTATCTAACATCGCGTCTGAAGTTCATCTAGTTCACCGTCGTGACACGTTCCGCGCTGAAAAGATTCTAGTGAAGCGTTTAATGGACAAAGTAGAGAACGGCAACATTGTTCTTCACACTGACCGCACGCTAGACGAAGTTCTAGGCGACGACATGGGCGTGACTGGCGTTCGTATTAAAGATACTCAGTCTGACAAGACAGAAGATATCGAAGTAATGGGCGCATTCATTGCTATCGGTCACCAACCAAACACTGAAATCTTCAAAGGCCAAGTCGACATGAAAGATGATTACATCATTGTTCAGTCTGGTCTTGAAGGTAACGCGACACAAACCAGCATCCCAGGCGTGTTCGCTGCAGGTGATGTAATGGACCACAACTACCGCCAAGCAATCACTTCTGCTGGTACAGGTTGTATGGCTGCACTGGATGCTGAACGCTTCCTAGATGGCCTTAACGATAAGTAAATCTGAGATTGCAGATTTGATTATCGGTGCTCTCGCCTCAGTAGATGCAGGGCGTCATCACATTTTGTTGTAAATCCCTAGAGCCCAGTGGTATATCCACTGGGCTTTCTTTTGTATACTAGCCGCCCTCAACAAATAATAATTATCATTAAGCCTTCATAATGGATAAGAAAAAACAACGCAGCTTGAACAAGTGGCTTAAGCAACAGAGTAAGTTAGCGAAACGCTGGCTTATGATTGCGATTAGCCTTGGCGTACTTTCAAGCGTGTTTTTAATTGCTCAAGCAGCTCTTCTCGCCTCTATTCTTCACCAGCTGATCATCGAAAATGTCGATAAGTCTGAACTGGTTGGTCATTTCGCAGGCTTGGCATTATCGGTCGTTGGCCGTGCTGGCTGTACATGGGGACGTGAGATCGCAGGTTATCGCTGTGGTGAACAGATCCGTGTCTACATCAGGCAACTGATCCTTGATAAGTTACGTGAGTTGGGCCCTGCTTATATCAAAGGCAAACCTGCCGGTACGTGGGCAACGTTGTTGCTAGAACAAGTTGAAGACATGCAAGACTTCTTCTCTCGTTACTTACCTCAGATGTCTTTGTCGGTAATGATTCCGTTCATTATTTTGGTCGTGGTATTCCCAGTAAACTGGGCAGCTGGCCTTATCTTCCTACTGACTGCGCCACTGGTGCCGATGTTCATGGCACTTGTAGGTATGAAAGCGGCTGATGCAAACCGTAAAAACTTCAAAGCGCTTCAGCGTCTTTCAGGTCACTTTTACGACCGTTTGCAATCAATGACAACGATTCGTCTTTTCGACCGTACTAGCGCTGAAACCGAAGTATTGAAAGGTGCTTCAGAGGTGTTCAGAACGCGCACTATGGATGTATTGAAGATCGCTTTCTTGTCTTCTGCTGTGCTTGAGTTCTTCACGTCTATCTCGATTGCGATGACGGCGGTTTACTTTGGTTTCACTTACATCGGCGAGCTTAACTTCGGCCACTACGGCGTTGGCATTACGCTATTCGCAGGTTTGTTTATCCTTATCTTGGCGCCAGAGTTTTACCAACCTCTGCGTGATTTAGGTACTTTCTACCACGCGAAGCAACAAGCGGTTGGCGCAGCTGAAAGTATTGTCGAGTTCCTAGAAACCGACATCACTAAGGTTAAATCAGGCGACACTCAGCTTGATCCGGCTCAAGGCATCAATATTGAAGCTCAAGATCTCAAAGTGTTAAGCCCTGAAGGTGTTCAACTGGTTGGCCCTATCTCGTTTGCACTGAATACTCGCCAATCGACTGCGTTAGTTGGTCCAAGTGGTGCGGGTAAAACAAGTTTGATCAACGCCATTCTTGGTTTCATGCCTTATGAAGGAAGCTTGAAAATCAATGGCATTGAACTGCGTGACCTAGACTTAGCCTCTTGGCGTAAAACGATTAGTTGGGTTGGTCAAAACCCGTTGCTACTGCACGGCACAATTCGTGACAACGTTACTCTAGGTAAGCACGATATCACTGACCAAGTTGTCGAGAATGCACTTGAGCAGTCTTTTGCTAACGAATTCGTAAATGAGCACGGCTTGGATTACATGATTTCTGATCGCTCTGGCGGTCTGTCTGTGGGTCAATCTCAGCGTTTGGCTCTAGCTCGCGCAATGATTCAAGACGGTCAGTTCTGGTTGCTCGATGAACCCACTGCCAGCCTAGATACTCGTAGCGAACAGTTGGTAATGAAAGGCATCAATAGCAACATCGAAAGCCGCACTGCCTTACTTGTGACGCACCAACTTGCCCCGCTTCAATCGGTCGATAACATTCTGGTTATGCGCGATGGTGGTCTTGTTGAACAAGGTCATTACTCTCAGCTTTCGACTGCGGGTGGTTTATTCGAAGAGATGCTTAACGCGAACTTAGCTCAACAAGATAATAAGGGTAATTTAGATGCGTGATTTACTGCCTTACCTGAAACTCTATAAAAAGCATTGGTTTGGCCTATCGCTAGGCATGCTATTGGCTTTTGCTACTCTATCGGCTTCTATCGGCTTGTTAACGCTATCAGGCTGGTTTATTTCAGCTTCTGCGGTTGCTGGCCTTACGATTGCACGTGAAACCTTCAACTACATGCTACCAGGTGGTGGTGTACGTGGTTTAGCAATGAGCCGAACAGCGGGTCGTTGGGGTGAGCGTGTTGTGAGCCACAATGCGACATTCAAACTACTGACTGATCTGCGTATCTTCTTCTTTAAGAAGCTGGCTCCGCTGATCCCAGGTCGTATTTCAAACCTTCGTGATGCTGACCTACTGAACCGTTTGGTTGCTGATGTCGATGCCATGGACCACGTTTACTTGCGCTTAGTAAGCCCAGTGACGGTGGGTGTATTTGGGATCTTCTTCCTGACTCTGTTCTTGATGTGGTTTGATAGCTCACTAGGTTTAATCCTAGGTTCTATCCTTCTTATCATGCTGTTGGTTTGGCCAATCTTGTTCTACAAGCTTGGTAAACGTAATGGTGGTGAGCTAACACAGAACAAAGCGGATCTTCGTGTAACGACGCTTGATTGGATTGAAGGCTACAGCGAGCTAACTCTGTTCGGTGCTGAGGAGCGTTACCGTAATGCGATTCTAGAAACGCAACGCAAGCTGATGGCGAATCAGTTTGTGAATGCTAACCTAACCGGTATGGCTTCAGCTGCGCTAATGCTGTTCAACGGTTTAACGTTGGTTCTTATGCTTTGGCTTGCGGCTGACGGTGTGGGTGGTAATGCACCAGACCCGTTCATCGCGCTAATGGCATTCGCAACCATGGCAAGTTTTGAACTGCTGATGCCTATCGCAGGCGCGTTCCAGCATTTAGGTCAAACTCTGTCTTCTGCTCGTCGCTTGAATGAAGTTATTCTGTCAGAGCCTGAAGTTCAGTTTGCTGAAGAGAAACTCGACATCAACAAGCCGCTTGATATTACGTTCTCAAACGTGACGTTCAACTACCCTGACTCTGAGCGCAGTGTTCTGAACGCTGTTGACCTAACGATCCCTGCCACGCACAAGGTTGCGATTGTTGGTCAAACGGGTTCTGGTAAATCGACACTGATTCAGCTTCTGACTCGCTACTGGGATCCTAAAAAGGGTTACATCTCAATCGCGGGCATTGAACTGACTCAGTGGAACGAATCACAGCTTCGTGAATCAATCAGTGTGGTAAGCCAACGTGTCGACATTCTAAATGGTACTTTGCGTGACAACTTGTTGATTGCAAGACCAGAAGCGACCGATGATCACTTAGCGAATATCCTAAAAGATGTTGGTCTAGAAAAGCTGCTGGAGAATAACGCGCTTGATAGCTGGTTGGGTGACGGTGGTCGTCAACTGTCTGGTGGTGAGAAGCGCCGTATTGGTATCGCACGTACGATTCTTCATGATGCCCCTATCCTGCTTCTTGATGAGCCAACAGAAGGCTTAGATAAGCAAACAGAGCAAAGCATCATGACGCTGTTCGAGAAGCACTTCGAAGGCAAGACGGTTATTTTCATTACACACCGTTTGATTGGTCTGGAATCGATGGATTCTATCGTTCTGATTGAACAAGGCGAGATTGTTGAAAACGGCTCTCACGAGAAGCTGTTAAACGAAGAAGGACGTTATTTCCAACTTCGTCAGGCAATCTAGCTTCCCCTTAAGCTATAAAGAAAACTATTCAAGGCCCGAGTTTATGCTCGGGCTTTTTGTTGTCTGCGATTCTAGTCTCGAGCAACCATTCCCCCCTAAACGGTTGTTCATGCGCTGATTAGTTTTGCCCTTTCCTACAAAAACTTACCATTTACAAAGCAACGAGTTGCACACAATTCAAGTCGTAGCACATTACTATGATCATCTTTCTAGGATAATACGTATCAATCAACCTCATGGAATAACCTCCCCCTAAAATAATGGAGAACAGTGTATGTCTTTACGATTAATCGCAACAACGATAGCGCTTGTAGGTGCTAGCTTTACCGCTCAAGCGAGCTCGGAATGTGAAGTATCGATTGATGCTAGTGATCAAATGAAATTTTCAACTGACACATTAAGCGTTCCAGCGAGCTGTAAAGAAGTGAAGCTGACGCTAAACCATACTGGTTCTATGCCAGCCCAATCAATGGGTCACAACGTCGTTATAACAGACACTGCGTCGCTACAAGCAGTAGGTATCGATGGTATGTCGGCAGGTATCGACAATAACTACGTAAAACCTGACGACAGCCGCGTTTACGCCTTCACTCGTGTTATCGGTGGTGGCGAGTCAACCTCAATCACTTTCAGCACAGAGAAAATGACAGCCGGTGGCGATTACTCTTTCCTATGTTCATTCCCGGGCCACTGGGCAATCATGAAGGGCAAGTTTGAGTTTAAATGACTCGTTAGTCTAGATTGTACAGATACATCAAAGCCCCAACCTAGGTCGGGGCTTTGTTATATTGGCTTCGCTTACAGCTTGAAGCGGCTGATTTCGCTTTCTAGCTCGTGAGACAGCTCAGAAAGTTGAGCGGCTTGCTCTGCAGCTTGGTGTGCTTCGTCTGCTAGCTCGTTAGATACGTCACGGATTCCTTCAGTGTTACGAGTAATCTCAGACGTTACTGACGCTTGCTCTTCTGCAGCAGAAGCAATCTGTGTTGCCATGTCACTGATGCGTTCAACAGCAGCATGGATTTGCGTTAGGCTTGCAGCCGCTGAGTTCGCGTCATCAACACTGGTTTCAGCCAGTGTACGGCTATCGTTCATGATGTTAACCGCTTTGCCTGTTGTACCTTGCAGCAACTCAATCGTTTGTTGAATTTCTTGCGTTGAACCGTGTGTACGTTGGCTCAGAACTCGAACTTCATCCGCTACTACTGCGAAACCACGACCTTGCTCACCGGCACGTGCTGCTTCAATAGCGGCGTTAAGTGCAAGTAGGTTCGTTTGTTCTGCAATACCTTGAATGTTAGACAAGATAGCGTTGATGCTGTTGCCGTGCTCTTCAAGCTCGAGAATCACGTTAGTTGCGATTTGAACTTCTTGAGCCAGGTTTTGGATAGAGCTTTGAGTCTGTGTCACTTGACCAGTACCGTGCTCACACGCGCCAACCGCTTCAGATGAGTTCTGTGCAGTGTGGTCTGCGTTACCTGCGATCTCTTGTGTTGCTGCAGCCATTTCGTTAACGGCTGTTGCTACCATGTTGATCTCGTCTTGTTGCATTTGGATACGAGCACTACGTTCTTCAGCTTGAGAAGCCGTTTGACGTGCTTGGTTGCCTAGCGCAGCAGATACTTCGCTTAGCTTGATCACCATGGTGTGCATGTTACCCACAAAGCGGTTGAAGTTTGCTGCAAGCTGACCAATTTCGTCGTCGCTCTTAGGCTCAAGGCGTTGAGTAAGATCGCCCTCACCTGAAGCAATTTCTTCAAGTGCTGCTGAAACGCGGTTTAGGTCGCGGAATAGGAAGCTTACTAACCAAGACACGAGTACGATTACGATGAGCGTAATAACGACAGCAGTGATGATCAGCTGAGTAAGTAGCGTTGAGTGGTTCGCTTCTTCTGTTGCTTTGTCCATCTGAACCGCGAAGATCCAGTTAGTGTTAGGCACCTTCGTGAAGTAAAGCAGCTTGTCTGCGCCGCGCTCTTTGATGATCTCGATGCTACCCGTACGCACTGCGTTTTCGATGATAGGCATAGAGATATCGTTTGAAAGCTGGCTTACCGGCTTCAAGCTTAGTGCTGAATCTGGGTGTGCTAGGAATGTGCCGTCAGAAGCATCAATTAGCATTGCGTAAGCGTTGTCACCAACATCAAGGCTGATTACATCGTTAACCAACTGGTCGATCAGTACGTCTGCACCAACAACACCAACAAGTTGGCCGTTGTGGCGAACAGGTTCTGCGATCGTTACTAGAAGTGCTTTGGTGATTGCATCTTGGTAAGCCGTAGTAATGATTTGCTTACCTGCAGCGTTTGCTTCTTGGTACCAAGGACGTTGACGAGGATCGTAATCTGCACGATTACGTTCAGGATGTGAACGGTACATTCCACCTTCTGGAGTACCTAAAAAGATATCGTCAAAGCCACCCGCTACACGAGCTTGTCTAAGGAAAGGAACAACATCATCCTCTCGTGAAAAGTCATTAAATGCTGATGCGATATCAGTACGGATATCAATCCAGTTTTTAATACCTTCAGATGCTGCTTCAGATACGCTTTCAGCTCGTAGGTATACGCCATTACGAGTCTGTTCAAATAATTGGTTTGCTGACAACCAAGTCAACGCTGTAGCCATAACGACAACAGCAGATAGGCTAGCGCCTATCAACTTCTGCTTTAGTGTTAGTTTCATGTCAAAGTTTCACGAGTGGTGGGAAATCTCGCGCATACTACCCAATATTAGTATTAAATTCGAGCGATTTCACAATTTAATATTGGAATATAATTTTAAGCAAACCATAAGCTTAAGTAATGTCAAATCCTTGGCTTATCGCCAAATTTAAGGCGGTGTTGTCTCTACGGTTATTAACATTTTTATCGCACTTCACATGCTTAAAAGAGACAAGAAAACACGGTAAAGAGGAAACAAAAAAGGCAGAAGAGTTTCCTCTTCTGCCTTCATATTGTTTACCGTTCTACTGCGTATAAATTGCAGTAGATTTCAGCTTAAAAAGCCTAGCGTTTTTCTGTACGCATACCCATTAGCAAGCTCACACACATCAGTAATAGAATGATGGTAAATGGTAATGCCGTCGAGATTGCACCCGCTTGTAGAGCTTGTACTGCTTCAGTACCACCAACCCACAATAGAGCCACAGCAATCGCACCTTCAAGGAACGCCCAGAACACACGTTGAGGCACAGGCGTATCAACTTTACCACCCGCGGTGATGCTGTCGATTACTAGAGAGCCTGAGTCAGACGATGTAATGAAGAATACTAGAACCAATACAACCGCAATGATTGAAAGCAGAGTCCCGAACGGCAGTGCATCAAACATTTGGAACATTGCTAGTGATACATCTGTTAGGCCGTCTTGACCAAGAATACCAACGTTATTCACGATTTGGTCAATCGCCATGCCACCGAATACTGACATCCAAATGATAGTCACTGTAGTCGGTACAATCAGTACTGCTGTGATGAACTCACGAACGGTACGACCTTTAGAAACACGTGCGATAAACATACCTACGAATGGAGACCATGAGATCCACCAAGCCCAGTAGAATACAGTCCAACCGTGCATCCACGTTTCATCTTCACGACCGTGAGGGTTACTCAACGGAATGATGTTTTCAATGTATGCCATCAATGTCGTTGGGATAGAACCTAAAGTCACCGCGTAGCCGATTAGAGCCACTAAGATAAGCAGTAGGAAAGCCACCAACATGTTGATGTTACTGATAACTTTAACGCCACCATCAATACCACGAAGTACTGATACTACCGCCAATAAAGTCACCGCTGTAATCACAATAACTTGCAGACCTAAGCCCGCTTCAATGCCGAATACATGCTGAATACCACTTGCCGCTTGTTGTGCACCAAGACCTAACGATGTCGCCAGACCAAATAGCGTTGCAAGTACAGCAAGAATATCAACAATGTGACCTGCCCAGCCCCAAGCTCTATCACCTAAAATTGGGTAAAAGATAGAACGGATAGAAAGAGGCAATCCCTTGTTGTAAGAGAAAAACGCAAGTGACAGTGCTACTACGCCATAAATCGCCCAAGGGTGTAGACCCCAGTGATACATGGTTGCGCCCAATGCCAGTTTTGCAGCTTCTGGTGTGTTTGGTTCAACACCTAACGGAGTTTCAAACCAACCCGTGAAGTAAGCCGCTGGCTCTGCCACACTCCAGAACATCAAGCCGATACCCATACCTGCGGCAAACAGCATCGATAGCCAAGAGAAGAATGAGTAATCTGCCGTCGCATCAACACCACCAAGGCGGATTTTGCCGTACGGAGAAACAATCAAACCTAAGCAGAAAATTACGAAAATATTACCCGACCAGATGAAAAGCCAATCAAACGAATTGATAATCTGGCCTTTAACGCCATCTAGCGCAGCCTTTGCTGAAGCGGTATCTGTAATAAGAACACCGATCAGGAACAAAGCGATAAGTCCCGCACTAATACCAAATACTGGGTTATGAACATCAAAACCCCATTTTTGGACGTTATCTTGACCGACAATGTAATCCGTACTGTCGATACTGTATTTATCTATACCTTTAGTCATCATCCCTCTCTACGGAATTCTATTAGGGTCTATTGACCTCGTATTCCTTACTTACCTGCGACTTAATTACAAACTCGAACCTACGATCCAAGTAGTACAAGCTGTTGTCACAATAATTCAAATACTTGGATGTCTGAAGTTTAGCAGGTTAACTTGTTGTTTTCAGTAAACTAGAATCGGTTCGATGGAATTTCAAACAATATTCACGTAATTACTCAAGTTTATGACGAAAAAAAGGTCGACCCTGTCGACCTTTTTATCAAAAATACTTTTAACTCAAAGCATTTTGGTGCTTAACCAATTGATTTTCAGTTCGTAAACCTAGCAATAAGCTTAGGCACATAAGCAATAATATGAAGGCAAATGGTAGCGCCATCGATACCGTTCCAGCTTGCAGTGCTTGAATAGATTCCGTACCACCAACCCATAGTAGAACCGCTGCAATCGCGCCGCCCATCAACGCCCAAAATACACGTTGTGGAACCGGTGCATCCACTTTACCGCCAGAGGTAATGCTATCGATAACCAATGAGCCTGAATCAGAAGAGGTGATAAAGAACACCATAATCAAACCAATCGATACCACTGAAAGCACAGAGCTCATTGGCAGAGCATCGTAAGTATGGAAAAGAGAAAGTGTAATATCTTGCAGACCATTCACACCAATCTCGCCCACCTTGTTCGCCACTTGATCAATCGCGATGCCACCGAAAATAGCCATCCAGATGATGATTACTGTCGTTGGGATGAACAATACAGCAACGATGAATTCACGAATCGTTCGACCTTTAGAGATACGAGCGATGAACATGCCTACGAATGGTGACCAAGACATCCACCACGCCCAGTAGAATACCGTCCAACCTTGCATCCACGTTTCGTCATCACGACCGTGAGGATTGCTTAAGGGAATGAAGTTTTCAATGTAGCCCATTAGCGCGGTTGGGATTGCTTTAATACCCGCCATGCCACCAGCGATGGTAACGAAGATAAGTAAGCCCAAAGCAACCAGCATGTTCACATTACTCAGAAGCTTTACACCACCGTTGATGCCACGAACCACGGACATTGTCGCTAAGAAAGTAACCACTGCGATAACAATCAGCTGCATGCCAATACCGCCATCGGTACCAAATACATGGTTAATACCACTGGTCGCTTGTTGAGCACCTAAGCCCAATGAAGTTGCAAGGCCAAATAGCGTTGCAAGCACAGCGACGATATCAACAATATGACCAAACCAACCCCAAGTTCTATCACCCAAGATAGGGTAGAAAATAGAGCGGATTGATAGAGGTAAACCTTTATTGAAGGTGAAGAAGGCAAGCGCTAGAGCAACAACCGCGTAAATCGCCCAACCGTGCAGACCCCAGTTGTAGATGGTTGCACCAAGAGCCAACTTCGCCGCTTCAGGAGAGTAAGCTTCAACACCTAGTGGTGTTTCATACCAGCCAGTGAAATAAGCTACTGGCTCAGCAACACCCCAGAACATTAAGCCAATACCCATTCCTGCGGCGAATAACATCGACATCCAAGATAGGTTTGAGTGCTCTGCTTTGGCATCATTGCCACCAATACGTATCTTGCCATACGGGGAGACAATGAGGGCAAAACAGAAAATTACGAAGATGTTTGCTGCCCACATGAAGAAACCATCGAAGTTACCAATGACTTTCCATTTGATTCCATCAAGCGCCGCTTTTGCGGTTTCAGGGTCTGCGACTAGAAGTGCCAACAGGAAGATAATGATCGCCCCTGCACTGATTCCAAATACTGGGTTATGAACATCAAAACCCCATTTCTGAACGTTATCTTGTCCTACTGTATAATCGGTATTTTCAATACTATACCTATCTTTTACAGGCTCCATGCTTCCCCTCTAATTTGCAGCGCACAGTTTGCAACATTGCATTCGGCGCTTAAATTTCGAAAAGAAGAATATCAACCTGTCGCAAAAATACTAAAAAAACCTCCATAAAGGAGGCGTAAATTACACATTTAGTAATTAAATTACACATTTAACGTTATTTAGCGTAAGATCAGTCCACAAGCCCGGAGCTGACCGCATATTTAGCAAGCTCTGCCGTAGAGTGAATATCGAGCTTATGCTTAATATTTTGCCTATGGGTTTCTACCGTTCGATAGCTGATATTCAGCGCCTTTGCGACCTCTTTACTGCTCTCCCCTTTTGCGACTAATTTCAGCACAGCCTCTTCACGTCTGCTCAATGGATTCTTGACAGATGGCGTGGGAGTAATCGGCTGAGTAAACAAATTCTGCGTGACTTTTTCACAGAAATAGGTCGATCCTTGATTGACCGTTTTGATTGCCTGTACCATTTTTTCAGCCGAAATCTCTTTCAACATGTAACCGACAGCACCCGACTGCATCACCTTCATGATGTATTCACGGTTGTTATGCATGGTCAGCATCAGGACCTTGGCTTCTGGGTCTTCTTCTTTAATCAGATGGGTGGCATCAATGCCATTCATGATAGGCATGCTGATATCCATCAACACCACATCAGGGCGCAGAGACTTAACGACCTCTACCGCTTCTAGTCCATTGCTGGCCGTACCTATCACGCTAATATCTGGCTCGAGTTCCAATCTCGCCATAAAGCCATCCAGTACCACTTGGTGATCATCAGCAATCACAACTCGAATAACTTCACTCATTCATTAATCCCTCTAGTGTCAGTAACACTGTAATTTCCGTTCCGAGGCCAATCTCACTCATCAATTCAAAGTCACCACCGATGAACTCCACTCGCTCTCTCATGTTACGCAGCCCGATCCCTCGTTTTTCCATCGCTTTATAGGTGTTGAAACCGACACCGTTATCTTGAATCAGTAGTTGCAACACATTACCAATTTGCTGAGCGATAACCGTTACTTTGGTCGCTTGTGCATGTTTTTCTATATTATTCAGCGACTCTTGCACGACTCGATATAGGGTCGTCGCCGCCTCTGATTTTAACTTACCAGGTTGAGTAGCAAACATGGTCTCGACTTCTATGCCCGAGTGCGCCTGAAAATCTAACAGTAATGAAGACAATGCCGCTTCTAAGCCTATGTCATCCAATGAACTTGGACGAAGTTGATGCGAGATGTGCCTCACTTCTTCGATCGCTCGCATCAGTGAATGCTGCGACTTATTCAAATGTGCTTTAAGGTCTTCATTTTGTAGCTTATTACCGAGCAGTTCCAAATGGCAACGACTCGACACTAATAATTGGTTAATACCATCATGCAACTCACGCGCTAGATGCTTCTTCTCGTCTTCTTGGAACATCACCGTCTTATGCGCCAGCTCCTTTAAGTTGTTATCAGCAATCCGATGTTCATGCATGTTAATAGCCAAGGTCAGCACGATGATGACCGCGACCGTTACGCTCAAAATCACCACAATCGAAAAGAACGTGGTTTCAATATTCTTATTTATCGCAGCCTGCATCGAAGCCACTTCTTGGTGTACGTCTTCAATATACAAGCCGGTGCCAATCATCCAGTCCCAACGCTCTAACCAAGCGGCGTAGCTCAGCTTAGACACCACCTCACCCGTCGACGGTTTTTGCCACAAATACTGGTGAAACCCGCCTCCGGTTTGCGCTTCTCTTAACAGAGCCTCTATCAGAAAATCGCCATCTTCATCTTGCAGTTGGAGTAGGTTTTGGCCTATCAATTCTGGCTGAATTGGATGAACCAAGTTGGTCCCGAGGCGATCGTATGCGAAGAAGTACCCATCAGAGCCATATCTAAGTTTAGACAATATGGTTCGAACTTTTTTTTTGGCTTGGGCTTCTTGGATATTTGGATCGTTATAGACGTGTTCTATGGCGTCGAACGCGAGATCAACCGTGTCTTTGAGGGCGTTTTCACGCGACTTGATTAGGCTGTCTCTAAAGATCTCGACTTCTTTAGCGCCTAACGTCTTAGTCTGGTGCAGCGAGATCCAACTAATACTCGCCGTTACCAGCAGCAACGGGAGCAACGTCAGCAAAATCAGCTTGGCTTTTAGAGGCATTCCTTTCCCTCACAAAAAACGGCTTACTGAACATCAATAAGCCGTTTTACTTTAGCAATTTATAGATAGCCGTCGAAACATATCATTCACAATCTTGGCTTCACTCACATTCCATAGAAAGATGGGAAAGCGAGAAGTGATCCAAGTACGAGGATTTGAATCAGAATGAACGGCATCACACCTCGGTAGATGTCCTTAGTCGTCACGCCTTTCGGTGCTACGCCTTTTAAATAGAACAAACTAAAACCAAATGGCGGCGTTAAGAAGGAAGTTTGTAGGTTCATCGCAATAAGGATAGCGAACCATGTCATGTTGATGCCCATCAGTTCAGCAACTGGCGCAATGATCGGCACGATGATGAAACAGATCTCTACGAAGTCGATGAAGAAACCCAGAATCAGAATCACAAGCATGGTAATGAGCAGGAAGCCCCATTTTTCACCTGGCAGTTGTAGCATCCACTCTTCAACCAGATAGTCGCCACCAGTGTAGGTAAACGCCATTGAGAATGCCGTTGCACCCAACAAGATAGCAAATACCATCGCCGTTACTTTCACCGTCTCTTTCGACGCCTCGTACACCATCGACCAACTAAATTGACCGTAAAGCAGTGCAAGTATCATCGCACCCGCGCCACCTAATGCGGCTGACTCTGTTGGCGTAGCAACACCTGCGAAGATAGAGCCCAGTACAACAATGATTAACGCTAGAGGCGGAAGAATCGCTTTCAGTGCATTAAACACTTCCTGCTTACGGCTGATGGAGTCATCACGTTCAATAGGTTGAGCCGCTTCAGGGTGTAGCTTTGCGTATATCAAGATATAAACGATGTACGCGCCGACCAGCATCACGCCCGGCCAAATCGCCGCTTGGAACAAGTCGCCTACTGGAACACCTAGAACATCACCCAATAGAATCAATACGATGGAGGGTGGAATGATCTGCCCTAGCGTACCAGACGCACAAATAGTGCCGCAGGCTAAGCCTTTGTCGTAATTGTACTTGAGCATTACAGGTAGGGAGATAAGTCCCATAGCAACAACAGAAGCACCAACCACGCCAGTAGAAGCGGCAAGCAATGATCCTACTAATACCGTCGAAATTGCGATACCACCACGAACCCCACCAAACAATCTGCCCATAGACTCAAGCAACTGCTCAGCAAGCTTGGTCTTCTGTAGAACAAGCCCCATGAAAACAAACAATGGAACGGCCATCAGCACCGTATTTTCCATGATCGATTGAATTCGATATGGCATGAAGGCAAACATCTCAATGCCCTCAGCCCAAACACCAAAGATTAATGCGATACCGCCAAAGGTAAACGCTACTGGGAAGCCAAGTAAAAGTGCAAACAAGGCGACAAAAAACATTACTATTCCAATCATGTCAGCCTCTACTAATTCTTTGTGTGAATATTATTTGCGTGGATAAGGTGCGGATTAAAAATCTTATTCAGTGAATGCAGGATCAAACCTACGCCACTAAGTGCCATCAAAAAGAATGACAGCGGGATCATAGCTTTGATGATCCAGCGATACGGCAGGCCACCGGGATCGCCTGAGGTTTCACCCAGTTCATAACTCTCTTTGGCAACATCGATACCAAACCAAGCCACCAGCAGGCAAAACGGAAGTAGAAAGATAAGCGTGCCAAGCAGGTCAATAATCGCTTGTGCTTTAAAGCTCAGTTGCTCATAGAACACGTCAACTCGAACATGGCCACCAGCCTTGATGGCATAAGGAACACCGAGTAGGAAAACGGCGGAGAAAAGGTGCCATTCCATCTCTTGGAAGGCGATAGAGACATCGTTGAAGGCATATCTCATGACAACGTCATACACGACGTTGGCGATAAGTAAAATAAACAACATACTGGAAAGCCATCCCAGTGCGTCACCGATACGATTAAACAGGCGTTCAATATAAATTAGACTTCGCATTCCCGACTCCATGGAATTTGAAAAGACATCTTGCAGTACAGCTAACCCAACTAAAAACGATTCAGTTTATAGCTAGCAATAGGCACGACGTAGAAAGGGTTCTTGAGCGTAATACAGGATTTATCCTGCTTAGTTATTATGTTGAAAATGAACCCTCAGCTTATTCACTCTTAAATACTCAATAAGAAAAGCTTTGGGTTCATTTAACTTCAGTTCAACAACAGTCGATTATTTCGCTTGGCTATTTAGATAAGCTCTATGTGAAATATCCGTCCATGAACGTACTTGCTCTAGGTAGCTTGCTTGTGAAGCTTGAATCTCTTTTGCTAGCTCATCTTTCTCAGCATGTGCAGCCAGTAGGCGATCGTTCGCTTCTTTCAGAGCAGACATAACCTCTGGTGGGAAATCTTTCACTTGTACATCTGGGTATTCTGTCTTCATTGAAACCCAGTTCTTACCACTTTCGTGCGTTGCTTGTGTGTACATGTCGTAAGCCGCAGTACGCATTGCAACACGTAAGATTTCTTGTAGGTCTTCAGGCAGCTTGTTCCATGTACGCTTGTTCACTAGGAATTGAAGCTCTGAACCCGGCTCGTGCCAACCTGTGTAGTAGTAAGGCGCGATTTTGTGGAAGCCCATTCGTAAATCCAGCGATGGACCTACCCACTCTAGTGCATCAATCGTGCGACGCTCTAGAGACGTGTAAAGTTCACCTGGGGCAATGTTCGTCGGTTTAGCACCTAGCTCAGCAAGAATCTCGCCTGCAAAGCCCGGGATTCGCATTTTCAGACCTTGTAGATCTTCAACGCTGTTGATCTCTTTTTGAAACCAACCCCCCATCTGGATATCCGTGTTACCACCAGGGAAAGACATCAAGTTATGTGGAGAGTAAACCTGCTCCATTAACTCCATACCACCACCGTGATAGAACCACGCGTATTGTTCTGCTGGCGTCATACCGAAAGGCATAGAAGTGAAGTAAAGAGTGTTTGGAACTTTACCTTTCCAGTAGTAAGAGCCTGAGTGACCCATGTCGTATTGACCAGACTTAACCATGTCAAAAACGCCAAGAGGTGCTTTGTGTTTGTTTGCTGAATCGATTCTGATTTGCAGTCGACCATTCGACATCTTCTCAGCCATCGCCGCCATGTTTTTGGTTGCATCACCGAAAACTGGGAAGTTTGGTCCCCAAGTTTCCGCAAGTTTTAAACGGTAAACCTTATCAGCGGCTGTAGCACCAGTAGCGACCAAAGCTAAACAAGCCGCAGCAGTTACTGCAACGTTTTTAAAAACTCGTGTGAGGGAGTTAGAAATGAGACTCATGTTCACGTCCTTTGTTGGGTTAACACTCTTTCTATGAGCATTTTTTATGATTCAACATAAGAGTGCACCGTGATGAGGCAACAAGATATCAGGGAGAGCACGCACGCATGGCGTTAACAAAGTTACGTATTAGACCAAAGGATTAAGTAGAACTACGTAGGAGATGATTGAATAGTGTCGATTTCAAAGGAGTTGGGATATTCACCAAGGCAATGCGTATTGATAAATACCTAAGTATTAATAATTAAATACTCTTAACAATTGATTGCCATTTCGTGATGAAGCTCTATTCATTGCTGTATTTTAGGGGGAAAAATCAAGGCTTTGCTCTCTTGATCTACCTAGCTAACGCCCTAATTTAGTGCTTGCTGATTCGAAGCTCTGACACGAGACAACACTAATCAGTTAAGCCGTATATCGAATTGGAATTGAGATTATAGAGCCTAGGTTTAGGCTTGGATTTGGGCTCGGACTTGGCATAATGTGCCAGATACAAAAAAGCCTCGAAAATCGAGGCTTAAAAACTTAACGAAGCGAATGTAATCCCACAGGATTAGATAGCTTTGTAGATAACCTTGTTACCTGCTAGCTGCTCTTTCGCTACTAGGTTTTCTTCAAGAAGTTTTTTCAATGCGCCTGTTGCCCATGAAGCTGCTTTCGCGTCTTCTTGACCAGCTTCTAGGCCGATACCTTTAGGGTTAATGCCTTCAGCATTGCTAACAACGATGTCTAGAACTTGTTGTTGCTTAGGAGTCAGTGCTACTGCAACTTCTTTAGTTGCTGCTACTGCTTTCTCTACCGCTGGTTTTGCTGCTACAGTTTTTTCTGCTACAACTTTCTCTGCGACAGGCTTCGCTTTTTTCGGCGTTGCCACTGCTTTAACTACAGCCGCTTTAGTGCGTTTCTGCAGTTTAGCCTGCACCTTACGCTTATGAGCAAGTCTCATTGAATATTTCTCCAGTTCACTGCTCTTTTCGCAGTGGTGAAAATTTGAAGCGCGATTTATACCAAAAAACAGGAGCTATTTGTAGAGTGAAGCGTCGAAAGTCGACGAAAAATACCGATATTGTCTACTAGCGTCTATTATTTAAACATCGACTTATCAATTCAGGGTCATATACACTGGTTATCCATCCAGACAAAAATATGAAAACTTGGTGTTACCTATGGACACTCGTCACCTTAGTAATTTCTCTTTGCCTTCATTCACTCGCTCGTACCGTATCCTCGCCATTATTTTAGGCTTCATTTGCTTGATCGTTTCGCTCTACAGTGACAATCCAAAGTTACTGATCGTGGGTGCTTTTTGCAGTATTGCGCTTCTGGGAACTGGCTACTATTTGATGCTGCGCAGCCGAGTGATGTTCACACTTACCCCGACTCATTTTCAGCAGCACTTTTACAAAGGGGGTTGGGTTTTAAAATGGAGTAACATCCAAAAAATTGGTCTTTGCACTTATGAACAAGATGGTTGGCATCAACCTCTGCCCTGGGTCGGAATTAAAGTAAAAGATTACTCGCCCTACCTCGATTCGATTTGCCCTAAAATAACTTGTGAATTATTGCTCAGCCAACGAGCACTTTTGTACTTAGGAGCCAAACAAGCAGGCAAAGAGTCCAACTTTGAGGATATGGTTCTCGACTCATCGCATTACCATGCGCGTTGTACTGAAAGTGGCTGTGTCGAACTAAGCCAATACAAAGAGTCGCAGAATACCGACAACGTAAATTTCAACGATAACCAATCACAGGACAACCTTGATTCACCGAATGAGACAAACAGTCCAAACGCGGTGATTAAAAACTATTCTGGATTGCAGGCGATGCTTGCCAACAGAATGAAATATCAAAGGGGCTTCCACGGTTATGACATTTTCATATCAACCCATGATTTGAATATGAGTGGAGAAGAGTTTGTGGGGCTGGCTCGACGCTACTTGGCTGCCGCTGAACGTCTTTCTGATTAAGGTTTACCAGTAAGTTCACACACAATAAAAAAGCTTAGCTTTCAGGACAAAAGCTAAGCTTCATTTTCAATCAATCGACACAAATAATCGGTTGGAAAATCAAAGATTTAATTAGTACAGAGGCATTTCATCTGCGACGAACGGGTTTGATGCACGCTCGCGACCGAATGTCGATTCAGGACCATGGCCCGGAACGAATGTTACGTCACTGCCTAGTGGCCAAAGCTTAGTCTTGATTGAAGCGATAAGCGTATTGAAGTCACCTTGTGGGAAGTCAGTACGGCCAATTGCGCCGTTAAACAACACATCACCCACAAACGCTAAACGAGCTTGCTCACTGAACAGTACAACGTGACCTGGCGTGTGGCCCGGCGTGTGAATCACATCAATCACTTGATTACCAAAAGTGACTTTGTCGCCCTCTTCTAACCAAGTGTTTGGTTCAAAAGCTTTACACAGTGGGAAACCAAACATCTGACTTTGATTCTCTAGACCTTGTAGCCAGAAGTTGTCTGCCTTATGCGGGCCCACAATTTCAACCTTCAAGATCTCAGCAAGTGGTACCGTACCGCCAACATGATCTAAGTGACCGTGCGTCAGTACCAAGTTCACAACCTTAACACCGAGTTCTTCAATGATAGCCGCGAGTTGTTGAACATCACCGCCCGGATCGACAACGATGCCTTCCATGGTTTCATCACACCACACAATCGAGCAGTTCTGAGAAAAAGAGGTAACAGGTACAACTTGATACTTAAGAGACATATACAAACCTTAAAGAGCGAATCTGGTGAACAACTCGAATATCGCTATGTTATTGGCAACAAACCCAACAATAACAAACTAAACAGCAACAAACTGAGCAGCAATAAACCGAATTATTAGAACAAACTGAAATTTGGGCAAACTATGACATTGGATGTCTACTTTGACAAGTGCCTACCGTATCACTCAATAACTCAGCTTAGCTCTACCAGCTGCGAACTGGACCAGTATCAATGTGGATGAAGTTACTACGAGCGTAATAACCAACACCACCTGCTTGCAGACTTTTAGCTACGTCTCTCAGTTCCTTTAAATCAACACCATCGATACGAAAATCGATCGCTTTACCAAGCATGTGATAGCTCTTTTTAGCGACACCACTCGACTTAGAGCGCAACGCTTCGTTGGTTGCTGGAGAGCGGTAGCCAGAGATGATTTGAACTTCTTTTTGAATACCCAGTACATTTTGAATCTGAGTGATCTGATCAAACAGGTTCTTATCCATTGGATGAATCTCATTGCGGCGGAAGTCACGGCACAGTTTGCTAAGGCGTGCCATCTCGTCACCAACATAGTTAGTGCCATCGAAATAACAAGTCTCTAATCGTTCACCAGTGTGAAGATTGTTCATTCTAATCGTTCTTGGTTGATCCGGGTATGAAGCGAAAGCGATAGAAGGAGTAAGAGAGGCGACTACAGCAGTACCACCAGCGTAAGTCAGAAACTGACGGCGTGAAAATAAACTTTGAGACATACAGCAAAAAAACCAATTAGATCGAACGAAAAATGCACGATACATAATGGAATTTGCTGCGTCAACGTACAAAAACCGTGCAAAACGTTAGTATTTGTAACCTTTGCACGGTTAGTTATTGATACTCATTATAATTTTATCAATAGAAGCTTGGTTGTCATTTTTCAGTCAAGATCACCTTTCTTGACCATATTTCAATCAACCGCCCTCTTTATCATATTGGTAGATATCACCGCGGTATTGTATGCCTCCTTCTTCAAACAACACGGTTTGATAAATGATATGCACTGGAATTCGCTTCTTGAGACGAACCTTAGTATTGGGCGCAAGTTCATCATCCTGATTCGGCACTTTCTTTACCTTAGTCGCAAATAACAACTCCGCGAGTTCCTCGGCATGCTCAACACGAATACAACCAGAGCTATAGGCGCGGAAGTCATCGTTAAATAAGCTTTTACTTGGGGTGTCATGGAGATAGATGGCTCGCTTGTTGGGCGTATTGAACTTATACAAACCCAATGCGTTACTAGAGCCTGCTTGCTGGCGCATTCGATAAGGAAAAGAGTTAAAGTTAATCGTTTGCCAATCTATCTCGGTAGTATCGACAGTTTCCATCGAACGCCAACCATCGATCACTTGAAAATTGTGTGTTTCAAGATAACTCTCGTCGGCTTTTACTTTAGGCAAGATATCTTTAACCATGATTTTCCATGGCACGTTCCAAGTCGGATTTAAGATAACCGAATCAAGCTTTATCTCTAAGAGTGGTGTTTTTCTCGATTTTCTCCCAACCACAACTTTAGATTCAAAAACCTCTTCCCCATCTTCCCAATACTTCATATCAAAACTAGGTACATTCACCACAATCAGTGAGTCTCTATTTCTTGGCCATAAGCGGGCACGCTCGGCGTTCAATGCTAGGGAAGTAAGTCGATCATCAAAGCCCATATTGATCCATTTGATCGTGTCTGGCCCGATGATCCCATCATCCGTAAGACCGTGCATGCGTTGGAAAGATTTAATCGCCTTTTGCAGATCTCGATCGAACTTGGGAAAATCGACCGCGATCATCGAGGTATCAACACCAACCAAAGCAATGCGCTCAACAAGAACCGTCTTGTCTGAAAGCTCGTCACCCAAGCGCTTCAAACCATATCGTTCAATATTGAGTTCAGAGGCGGTTTCTAACACCGAATAGGTTGCTTTGAATTGGTCAAAATCCCCAACAGGCGGCGCGTAAGACAACACCATCTCCAATAAGTAATCATTGGCAACGCTGCTTTTTAATCTCATCAGGATATGCGGAGAAGGCGCTGGTAATTTGGAATGCAGCTTGCCCGAGAAGTACCACTCTTTACCGGCAAGCGGCGCATTTTCAACGTAGCTCAGGTAGTAGATAAAAGTATCGGTGAGTAATATGTCCAACCCTTGCCATTGAGCATGGGATTGATAGTGACGAATTTGCTTGAGTTGTCGATCGAAGAGTGGTGCCATTTGAGCTTGTTCGAGAAGCGACAATTGAAATTCAAACGCCTTAACAAGTTCAGGTGAATCCCAAAGAATAGGCAGAGATGAGTCTTGATAAATACTCTGGGTAAGCTCTGGATAAATCAGCATAAAAGAGAGCTCCGAATCAGCCGGAAGAAATCGGCTCTCGTCAGAACTCGTATAGCTCCATGCGTGCACAGAAACTAGAACTAATAATCCACAGAAGTATTTTGCGAACATGCTTAACTCCATCACCAACCATCTCATAAGTATGGCAAAGAAATCGGAGTAAGCATGTTATTTTTAAGAGGCTTTATAAATCAGATTGAACTCCAATGGTTATCCCACTGGACCGATGATTGCTGAGTTGATTTCTCATAAGGCTTGCTCTGGCTTACCACACTTCCCGCCCCAGAGCTTAATCGAAACTCACCATCAAGCAGCACAGCACCAGAAGCGTCAGATAATGCAGACAGTTCTACTAATTCTTTGGTTTCTTTAGACCAAATACCGTAGCAGTTGCCTCTTGGCGAAGTCGCAATAATCCAATCGTCTGACGCCGCAATACTGGCGATATAGTGATTGAACCTTGCCCATTGCTCTGGCTCTGCGTTCAGTGATTCAAACTTTCCGCCTTTAGTATGCATCGCCAATAGCGAAGGATACTCATCTGGTTCACCACGATATTGCTGGCCACAAAGCACGGATTCAGCACCATCATGGGCTAAGTGTCGAATGCTCAGCTTCTTATCCAACAATTCAACCTGATCAAGTAACACACCTTCAGGAGAAACATAACTCAAGCTCGGCTGCATCGAATCGAGGTTTTTCGGTGTTCTACCATCAGTATGAACGCCACCAACGCCGATCGCGAGATTACCATCCGGCATGATGATCACTTCATGAGGCCCAATACCAAAACCGCTGAACTCTTCGACCTTACGATAGCCTTGCGCGACATCGTAAACGCCAATCACGCCTTGACTGGTGTCGGTTTTCCCTTCAGTGGCATACAATAGTGTGCCGTCTAATGAGTAAACGCCATGACCATAGAAGTGGCGGTTGTTACCTTTCACCACCATTTTGATCTGCTGACCGTTTTTGTAGTCAAACACCATAAAATAGTCACCAGGACGACGGGCAAAAACCACCGCATGCGATGAGGTTGGGCAAATCGCGACGCCATGGCCACGATTGGGGATGGGAAGTTGGCTCAGTGGCATGCCAAATTCGTCAGCCACAACTGCAGAATATTGACCTCGCCCATTCAGCGCACAACCGATTAATTGAGGCTCACTAGATGAGCTCACAGCACCAGAGCGGCTAGCGCAGCCAAACGGAAGCAATGGAACAGCTGCACAACCCAGTGCAGCCTTGAGTAGCGTTCTTCGCGTAGTATCAGTCACCATCGGTAGCATTAAATCCTATTACCACGCCAAGCTCTATCGCCACTTCTTCATGAATCAGGTACTTCAAACGTTCTAGTTTGTTGTATTGAGTCAGCACATCTCGATAGCCCTCTTTGCTCTGCAATAACTCAAACAAGCTTGAGTCTGTAGGCCAAGTATCTAGCGTCAATGTGAACTGGTCAGCAACGCGATCAGCTAGGTCGTTTAAGCCCTTCTCTCTCAACAAGCCGTCTAGGCCATTGCCACCGGCAAGGTACAAATTCTGAAGTGCTGCTACATTGGCTTTTAGTTGAGTCATCGAGGTTTGTGCACGCCATGATTCTGAGAAGTAAGGACGCGGATGACCAATTTTCGCCATCGGGCGACTCAGCTTTTTCATGCTGTAATCAAGTTGGTTGGTCAATAAAGCGATGTATTCAGACTCCCAACGAGTCTCGTCTAGCGCTAACCAAGGGTTAACCTGCCATGCCTCAGCAATAGAGGCCGATTTCATTGCCAAGTTTTGTGCGATCGCTTGTGAAGATAGACAACCAGACGCTTTGTCTTGCAGTAATGGAGATTGCTCGTCGTACAGAGACCACTCCAACGCACCTAGCCCTTGAACCGTCACACTCTGCTGCGCGATTTCGTCTTGAGTCCAAGCTTTGTTCTGCTGAGTTAACTGACGCATCTTAAGACCCGTCGTGTTCTTTTTGTCTGGCCAGAATTGAACATTCCAGCTCTCTTCAAGCGCTGCTGTTGGACCTCTTTCTTGGCCTTGTAGTGCCATCCAGCTGTTCATTGTGATCTGCCATTGATCTTTCAAAGCGTCTAACTCAACGTTATCCGTTTCACAGTAACCTTGCATCAGAGCTTCTAATTCGCTCGATTGCTTCGCGAATAGCACCGCTGAATCAAACTCTTGTTGATAGACACTGCGACTGATGTGGTCAGTCGTGTCTGCTTGATAAGACACACCGTTAACCTCAGATGAAGCGGCTTGCTCACCCGATGATTGGCAGCCTGCCATAATTAATGCCGACAAAGGCATTAACAAAAATTTATGTGTCATGCTGTTACCTTACTTCCTAATTTTTCTTTTAATTATATGAGTTCATTAAATGCGAAACGACCGCTGGCCTCGTATTGCTACAAGTTCAGCGGTGCTAAGTGGTTTAATAGCGGCTTTCTTAAGTCATTAGCCGTTAACTAAACTGAATTCAACTCAGCTTATAACGAGTTTAAAAACGCCAATAGTGCTTCACGCTCGCTGCTACTAAGATCTAAAACGTTTTGTTTCGCCATTTCTGCTTCACCGCCATGCCAAAGCACAGCTTCCATAACATTTCTCGCACGACCGTCATGAAGTAAGAAGGTGTGACCATTCACTTCTTTGGTATAGCCTAATCCCCACAATGGCGTGGTGCGCCACTCTTGACCGTTTGCTAGATACTCTGGGCGATTGTCGGCTAAGCCTTCTCCCATATCGTGCAGTAACATATCGGTATATGGGCTGATTAGCTGTTTAGACAACGCAGGTAAGCCTTCACGTTCTGCTGTGCGAATTTCAGCTTGGTGACAGCTTTGACAACCAATCTCTTTGAACAGATTTTTACCTTGAACAACCGCTGGGTTATCGACATTACGACGAACAGGTACCGCGAGATGCTGCGAATAGAACTCAACAAAATCTAAGATGTTGTCACTGACTTCTGGCTCGCCACCATTTGGAAAATCATCACAGGTTGATTGCGCTGATGTGCAGTTTTCATTCGGAAATAAGCTGCTTGTCAGGCCTAAGTCACCGTTAAATGCCGCCGCGTTTTGCTGCATTAAGTTTGGCTGCCCGGCTTTCCAACCAAAACGACCTAGCGCCATTTCATTGGTTTGAACATCAAGAACATAGTTAGCTTTACCCGACACACCTTGCTTGTCAGCAAATTGCTGCTCTGCAAATCCAAGAATCGTTTCTTGTGGGATACTTTCAAGCAAACCAAGACCAATCATTGGCGGCGCCACTCGAGCTGAAAACTCGGTCTTAGGATGCATCTCGCCGAAAGCAAGTTCAGTAATATTTAAAGTGGGTTTACGCAGAGTAACGACGGTGCCGTCTTTGAATTCAACAGGAACATCCGTGTAGCTAATGTTCACTTTGCCCTCTGGTTTTACACCTTGAAGCGCAAAATCTTGTAGCTGACCGCCGTACGTCGGCTCTGGAATTCCACCATCTCGAATGAAGGCTTGTCGCTGCTCAGGCGTTTCAGCCGGAATGCTTAAACGAACCAACATGGATACTGCGTTCTCATCTCCTTCTTCTGGCGCGTGACCACGACCATCTTTGATGTGGCAGTTTTGACAGCCGTTAGTATTAAATAGTGGTCCTAACCCATCACGAGCATCGGTTGATGACGGTGCAGGAACCCAAGGGTTTCTAAAGAAGCTATTACCTACGCTGAAATCCAAGCGCTTACTCATTGGTAGATTGGCTGCGGGAAGGGAAAAAGCGTTCGCTCCTTCTTTCTTCACGGTCGTTTTTCCGCCAGAGTAGGTTTCATGAGCGTGTAATGGAGATACTAAAAACAGTGCGGTTAATAGTGAGGCTGAGAGATACGACTTCATACATTGCCTTGCTGTGTTTTTGATTTTAGTTTTTATGTGGGTGTGGCTTTCTTGAGGATCAAACAATTAAGGGCTCAATCAGAGCCCTTACATTTGTGTCGGCTCGGGTTCTTAGAACTCGTGATCCGCTGTGTCTGGGTTTAGGCTATCAATGCCAATCACACCCGCAGCACGCTCAATAGCCGCTGTTTGAGACACTAGCGCAACAATTGTTTTGTTTACTAGTGCATTACCCGCAGCGTTGTCAGCAGCGATTAGCTGATCGAAGTGCTGGTTGTTTTTCTCTGCAGACGTTACTAATTCGCCTACTTGTGCACGTGCTAGGTCAAACTGCTTTTGAATCTCTTTCGCAGCTTGCTCATCTTTTTGCTCTACTAGGTCGAACAGGCTTGGGCCGGAAAGCAGAGTACCGTCTTCACGCTTGTATAGACCCGTGTAAACGTTGTAGATGCCTTGCTCGTTGTAGTAGTGAGAGTTGTGCGTGTTATCAGAGAAACAATCGTGCTCGTCTTCAGTAGAGTTTGCTTCTAGTGCAACCTTCATACGCTCACCCGCTAGCTCACCTAGAGACAGTGAACCCATGCCAAACAGCATTTTACGAAGACCATTCTCGCTAGATTCTGAAAGAAGCTCTTGACGGTAGTTGCCTTTCTCGCCTTCAGCCCACTGCTTTTCCATCCATTCTAGGTCTTGGATAAGTAGCTCAGCAGATGCTTTTAGGTATGCGCCACGACGGTCACAGTTGCCGTTAGTACACTCAGCGCCAACAACGAAATCAGTGTAAGCACGCTCACCTGCACCGCTGTTTGTACCGTTTAAATCTTGGCCCCAAAGTAGGAATTCAATTGCGTGGTAGCCAGACGCTACGTTCGCTTCAGAACCACCGATCTCGTTCAAGTCTGCGATTAGCTCAGGGGTGATGTTGGTTGCATCAACGGTAGTCTGACCAATTTGGAAAGTCTTGTTAGCCACGATGTTTGCGCTAGCGCCTTCGTTACCAAGTTCATATTGGTAATCAGTCGAAACATAATCAATCAGGCCTTCATCTAGTGGCCATGCGTTCAGTTGGCCTTCCCAATCATCAACAACAGCGTTGCCGAAGCGGAAAACTTCTGACTGTTGGTATGGTACGCGAGACTCAAGCCAAGCTTGTTTTACTTGTTCGAAGTTGCCAGCAGAAGGAGAAGCTAAGAAGGTATCAATAGAAGAGTTCAACGCTTTTGCTGTAATTACTGAATCTGCAAACACTGCATGCGCAATATCTGCGTAATGTTCTACAACTTGATCTTGAGTTACTGCTGCGAAAGAAGAAGCAGAGGCAAAAATGAGTGACGAAGTTACGGCTTTTGTCACTAAAGATTTAATGGTCATGAAGCATCCTTGTTGAGCTTTAAATTATTATTCGTAGTAATAGTGCAAACCATTATCATTTGCACTACGGATTGAAATAATACAAACTTACAATTTTATTGCAAGATAAATACAAAAAAACCTCACATATGTGAGGTCTTTAAACATTTTTATGTTAAGCGTAACAAAGAGGCTAATCAGATATCCAGATTATGCTTACCGTGTGAGACTTTTGCCTTCAGGTAGCTTTCATTACCCGATTTGATATGAGCAGAGGTATTCACCACTTCTTCAATCTCAATACCAAAAGATTTTAGCTCATTGATCTTCTTAGGGTTGTTGGTGACTAAGCGGATTTTTGTAGTACCTAAGGCGCGTAGCATTTCAGCAGCTTCAGTAAAATCGCGTAGGTCATCGCCAAAACCTAGGTGGTTGTTGGCTTCATAGGTGTTCATGCCTTCGCTTTGCAGACGGTACGCATCGATTTTGTTGTACAAGCCAATACCACGACCTTCTTGGCGAAGATAAAGGATCACCCCACCCGTCTCACCCATAATTCTAATGGTTTCGTCTAACTGCTCGCCACAGTCACAGCGAGAAGAATGGAAAACATCACCAGTCAGGCACTCAGAGTGCATACGAACAAGAGGTATGTCTTGTGTCTTGTCTGCTGATTTAAATATCACAGCAACATGCTCTTTATCTGTTTTCAATCCATGAAAAGACAGAAGTTCAGCATCTATATTGCTTGTTACCCCTACTTTGAAATCTATTCTGGCACGCACTTCCGCCATAGCTATACTCACTTGAAAATTCGATGTATTTAACAACACTACATTATATGTCTAGGCAATATTTTGTAGCTAACTATCTAATGATAGACACTATGAGGCTGTTAACAATTTTTTTCAAGGTCGACCTCGTACAAATTGTTATAATATAACAATTATTTTTCACATAAGAAAAAACCCCACATTGGGATGACCAACATGGGGTTATAAATTAATCAGTTGCGGCTAAGACTACGATTTTTTACAGAACGATCAACTTACTTGAGTTTGCTTCCAGATGACAAGCTGAACCCAAGCGTTCTCTAATTCGGTTAACTCTTCTTGAGTAAGCGTAGAAATGCTCGACTTTGCACTGTATTTTTCTGCCCATTTATCAGATCGGACATGAGTATGGAACTCTTTCTTTAAATTTGAGATTACGTTATCCACAGATACATCCTTATATAGCAGTGCTTAGCCTTTATAATCGGTCAATGTTACAAAATACAGGTCAATTGGTAAACAGTAATACACAATTTTTATGAGCTCTTCCTAACACTTTTTACTGATAAATATATAAATAAGAGAAATAATAGGCTCGGTAGCAACCAAAGTAATAGATTTGAAACCTTCATCGCCGGCTTATAAAGTACAAATTCACCAAATCTTTCCGTCATATATCGAGTAATCTCATTATTACTCTTCCCTGCTTTCACCATATTGAACACAACAAGGCGTAAGTCTTTTGCTATTGGTGAGTTGGATTCAATCAGATTTTGGTTTTGACATTGTGGGCAGCGTAACGTTTTCGCCAAGCTAATAGCACGTTGCTGTTGTTCTGGGTTTTCAAACTCAAACAGTTCAACTTGAATACTCGTCTCTTTATTACTGGCAGTAAACAGATCTTCAGCCATGGTTGAAAGGCTAATCACTAAAAGAGCTGACAGCATAAACAAGGTTTGTACTAGAGACTTCATCATCCATTCACACCATCAAAATACATCGCAAGCTCATCTTTCCATACCATTTCATTAATCACGCCCAATAGCTTTTTAATGATCTGGCCATTGGCATCAACCAAATACGTTTCAGGTGTGCCGATTACGCCCAACTCTAATGCTAACTTGCCTTGAGGGTCACTGATCACGGTTGAGTACGGGTTGCCATCGTTCGATAACACGTTAATCGCAGCCCCAGAGTTATCTCGATAATTAAGCCCAACGATGGGAATGCCTTTATCGTGAAGTTGAAGCAAAAATGAATGTTCGGTTTTACATATCCCGCACCAAGATGCCCATACATTAACCAGTTGATAAGGGTGCTGCGTGACATCAGTGAGCGTAATGTCCTGCTGACCACTGACGCCTTCACTATTCACTAACGCACTCGATGTAAATTCTGGAAATGCCCTTTGTTGTTCAGACACAATGGTCGACGGCTGCTTATTATCAAGCGCAAAGACAAATCCCAGCACCACAATCAATGCTAAGGCAATTAGAGTAATTAGCTTGTTACGAACGCTGGTATGCATACTGTGACGCCTTAACGGTTTTCTTTTTACGATGAGTCAATGAGAGCAAAGCGCCGATAATGGAGAACAGCCCACCAAACCAGATCCAGCGCGCATACGCCTTATACTGAACACGAAATGCGTAAGCGGTGGAATCGACTTTCTCGCCCATGGTGATATAAACATCGCCATGCCAGAACCACTTCATTGCAGGCTCACTCATGTTCATAACACGAACTTGGTAGTGTCTTCTTTCTGGCGCGATGGAAAAGCTTTGCTCGCTAGCATCTAATTCGAGTATCGCTTTTTCTGCAGTAAAGTTGGAGGCGACATAGAGCTCGGTATCACGATGAGAGAGCGTCCAGCCCATAAACTCAACCTCTTCACCTGGGCTCAATTTGTAACTTCGCTCAAATGAATGGTAACTGTTCATCGCGGCACCTATCGCTAATACTGCGACACCCACATGCGCCAACGTCATCACCCATACTTTGCGTTGAAACTTAGAGTTGCGCGTTACCGCCAAGCCATACACATGAGTGAGTAAAACCCAAAATGCGAGTGACCATGTCATTAGTACCATCACTTGGGTCTGCTCGACTTGCAAAACATAAGTTACAAAGCCAAGACAGAGAGACAATAAGGCAATAATTCCAATCACACCTTTCGACGCTTGAGGTTTGATACTGAGCAATGGCGCTAACCCTATCACTCCCATCGCAAGCAGAGCCAATGGCGCAATAAGAAGATTAAAGTAAGGTGCGCCCACAGAGATATTTCCAAGGCCAAGTAATTCAAAAACCATTGGGTAGAAGGTACCAAACACCACCACCGCCGTACCCAGTACAAATATAAGTACCGCCACTAAACTCAAAAAACTTTTACTCGCAAAGCTAGTGATTGGATTCGACTCGAAAGATTCACCACGAACAATAAGAAGAGAAAACGAACTCACTAACACCAAAACCAGTATCAGCAACAGCGCGATACCTTTGGTTGGGTCAACAGCAAAAGCATGAACGGAAGTGAGGACGCCAGATCGAACAATAAAAGTACCGAGGATACTTAAACAAAACGTAATGAAAGCAAGGCTAAGTGACCACTTCAGCAACTGTTGCTTGCCTTTAGCAACACCCAAACTGTGCAATAGAGCGGTTGATGTTAGCCAAGGTAATAGGCTGGCATTTTCTACCGGGTCCCAGAACCACCAACCACCCCACCCTAACTCGTAGTATGCCCACCAAGAACCAAGAATGATCCCTGCGGTTAAAAAGATCCAAGCGACCAAACAACAACTGCGACAATGAGCGACCCAATCGAACTCAATCGGATCCACCAGCAAAGCGGCCACAGCAAATGCCAAGACCACAGAGAAACCAACATAACCCAAATACAACAGAGGCGGATGGAATATCAAACCAACGTCTTGCAGCATTGGGTTAAGGTCACGCCCTTCAAGTGGCAAGGTCGAATTCAGTTCAAATGGATTCGAAGCAAATAAGGTAAACCATGCAAATATCGCGAGTAACACATTCATCACCCACAATACGCGGCTCTGATACTCAGAAGAATATTGCTTTTGTAGGGCAATCACACCCGACCAACAGCTAATGGTTAAGACCCAAAATAGCAATGAGCCTTCATGTCCAGCCCACACAGCGGCCATTTTGAAGAAGGTGGGTAATTGAGTATTGGAGTGTTCTGCAACATAGAGGATGGAAAAGTCGTCACCTACAAAGGCATAGCCAAGTAAAACGATAGCGCCAATGGAAAACAAAGCGCTAGAGAGGGAGAAACTGCGAATTAAAGCCACATTTTGTGCTTGTTTAGTTAGCATTTGATACATCGAATACACAGCGATAATGCTGCTGAGAACAGCGACTAAAATTAAACTAAACAGCCCCAAAGAACCGACCATATCACCTCAATCAGGCTCTACCTAAGCAGAACCAAGTTAAACCATTATTGGCATTGATTGCTCAACTAGCTGATGTAACTCAACTAGCTATTGCTACTCAGCGAAAAGAAATTTAGTGAGCAGATGTTTAGTATCCAACATCCACTCACTTATAACCTTGAGCGAAATTAAGCTAACGTTAATTGTCCTGCATAAAGGACAAACGTTCTTAGCATTAATACGCCCATCAGACTCAATGAAGTAACAGAGAAAATATACACAGTACTATGGCGAACCGATGCTGGTGTCACGGCGTTAAGCAACAAGGGTAAAACCATACCCACACCAATTACGCCATACCAGAACCAACTTGCCCAGAAACCACCGCCAATCGCGTTCCATACTGCCTGCTCACTTTGACCACCAGCGAAGATAAGCCCAGTGAAGAAAGTAACAAGGACAAACAGTTCAAACATAACAACAGGACGTTCGAAGCCGTGGATCCAAGAAATACTCGCACTATGCGGAGACTCCTTAAAGACCAACACACCAAATAAAATACATGCCGCCGCTCCCGAGGATAAACTCGAGAATAAGAACAATATCGGCAACACTGGGTTATTCAGCATTGGGAAGGTATTTAGCGCAGAGAGTAAGAAGCCAGTGTAAGCCGCAAGTAATAGCGCAAGCACAGCTAAGAATATTTCAAAAACATTCTCAAAAGATTCTAATTTGCCAATCCAGTTACTGACAAAATCGAGTCGCCCTTTTAACCATGCTTGATCACTCAAGAATACGGCAATCTGATTTCGGAATATAATGCCGATCCAAACAAATAGGATCACCATATACACTTGGAATAAGATCACACCCATCGACATCACTGACGTCGGATTATAAAAGATCATGATCTTCCAAAATGATAGTGGTTTCGTCAGGTGGAAAACCAAGATCAATAAACCTGAGATGATCCCGAATGGTGCTAGAAAAGCCGTTGCCTTTAATACACCATTATTCGCTGGATCGTCCTCAATCACCTTTCTCTTAAGGTAAATCGAGATCATCACTGCACCCGCTGACATACCCGCCAAAAACAGATAGATAGCAATGATCCAGTCCCAAACCACGGTACCTGATTGAAACGCTGTATCCCATGCACTCATAATCAAATCTCCCCTTTTTGGTGTGGCACTTTATAGAGTTTTGGCTGAGTACCTAGATAAGCCTTATCTCTGTAAACCACCTCAGATTGAAGCACCTGGTTTATCTCACTCTCAGGGTCATTTAGATCGCCAAAGACCAGCGCATTGGTCGGGCAAGATTCGACACAAGCAGGCAACTTCCCTTGTGCAAGATTGGTATCACGACAGAAGTTACATTTATCTGCGGACTTGTTCTCAGGATGGAAAAAGCGCACTTGATATGGGCAAGCCAATAGACAATAACCACAACCGACACACTTCTCTTGATGAACGTCGACAATGCCGGTTTTTTCATCTTTGTAGGCCGCGCCTGTTGGGCAAACCATCACACAAGGTGCGTTATCACAATGCTGGCAAGAGTTACGAGTAAAACGGTAATCAACATTGGGATATTCGCCTTGGGGCTCACTCTTAATAATTTCTAAGCGCGATACACCTTCAGGTACTTTATTTACTTCACGACATGCTTCGGTACAGGCGGTACAACCAATACAAGCGGTTTCGTCATGAATCATTCCATAACGTTTAGTGCCATCTTCTTGAACATTGGCTAGCGTCTTGCGACTTGTTACCGCCGCAGTTCCCGCTACACCTGTGGTAAAAATAACGGCACCAGCGCCTGCTAAAAAGTTTCTTCTTGAGCAGCTCATAGATTACTCCTCTTCTTTCTTCTGGTTGAAGTCTGAATGGCAATCCACACACAGCTTGATGGTTTGCTTCTTATCTAAGCCCAACACCTTTGCTTCAGTCGCATGAACATCGTGACAGTTTGAACACGTTAAGTTTTGTGCGTGTACGTCATGAGTCCAACTCGCTTCGCGCAGATCATCAGGCTTATGACAATCGATACATTGGCTGTTGGCATCTAGGATTAAGCTAGGATCGAGGAAAACCTTTTCAGTTCCCGGTTGTGATTGAGCCTCGCGATACTTCACCACTTCAGGCGCACCTTCACGGTGATCGGGGCCAATTGAACTATGACAGTCGGTACAATTTACTTCGCGGCCAAGCAAAGCGTGTGCACTTTCACCATGTGAACCCAATACCGTTTCTTTTGAATCTTTATGGCATTGAACACACTTGTAGTCTTTGTCGCGGATTAATTCGACTTCATGTCTTGTTGATTCTCCTACTGGCGTAACAGCAGGCTCAGCAACAGCATGAATGGAATAACCATAGAGGCAGAATGCTAGAAGGGATTTAAGCATTATGACTATGGCCAATTTAATATTGCCCATTTTATCCTTTCCTTATACCGGCATTATTTAACTCTCAACTAAATAATATTCCGGTTAAACAAAAGTACCCTTAAACGATATTATTACCGCTTAAATGATATCAATTCTTATTTTGGATAAGCCACAACGCTTTCTATAGTTAGAATATACCTCTAATTGGGTAATACGAAATTTGGATGGGTTAATCTGTGAACGCAATCACCCTATTTATATCATGGTCAATTTAGGTAATTGATTGTTATATATGATAATAATTCTC
>NZ_JBFRTR010000074.1:15115-30048 GCF_041474215.1 Vibrio sp. 10N.222.52.C12 | reverse complement strand
TGGCATTGAATGCGGCTATTGAAGCGGCGCGTGCTGGTGAATCAGGCCGTGGTTTCGCAGTCGTTGCCGATGAAGTTCGTACTCTGGCACAACGTACTCAAGAATCAACTACGGAAATCCGCAACATGATCGAGCAGCTCCAAGCGGGTGCAAGCTCAGTATCGAACGCGATGAACCAAAGTAAAGACACAGCCACTGACGCCGTTGAACGCGCTCAGCAAGCGAACTCTTCACTTGACCGTATCCGTGACGCGATTCAACGCATCTCAGATATGAACATCCAGATTGCTTCAGCGGCAGAAGAGCAGAGCTTAGTAGCGGAAGAGATCAATAACAACACTGTTAAGATCAAAGACCTTTCAACACAAGTATCAACAGCGGCCCAAGAAGCGAATACCGCAATGCAGCAGCAAACTGACAATGTTCGCCAACAAGACGAGCTATTGAATAAGTTTACGGTTTAACCAAGGTTTGGCTCAGTTGCCGTTTGGCTGAGTCGCCATTTGGTTTAGTTACCGAGCAATAGCTTAAAATAAAAAGCCCCGCTTACTGATTGCCAGTAAGCGGGGCTTCTCTTTCTAGTCTATCCAAGTTAACTCGTGACAGGCTTCAATTCATTCGTCGTTAACATCATGCATTGGTTCGATTCCACCTTGATGGTTAAATCCTTACCAACACATTCAAACACATCATCCGACAGTAAATCGGTTACCGCACCAGTCCAATTTAATGAGGCTGTTTTGCTTCGCTTCGACTTGTTGATCACCACAATGCCTTTATCGCCACGGACAAACACCAACAAATCATCATTCGCTTCAACCACACGCATCGCTTCGCCATGAACATGGTTATGGAATTGAATCATGCTTTTCATGTAAGGCGCTTGCCAGTCGTTAAGCCAACGAGGCTGACCGCTCTTGTCCAGAATACCGCTGGTGCTCAGTTCACTGTAAACAAGCGGCACACCGCCGTCTCGACCAAGAATGAAAGCATGAGCCAATCGCTCATCCACTTCATCCATCACATGCTCCAAAAACACCTCGTTATTGGGAATATCATGAGTGACCGCAAACGTGATCGCTCGCATATTCGACAGAGCCTGACCAAAACAGTATGGGTTAATCAAAGACTTAAAGCTGCCCTGCTCTTCAAATGCTTTGAAGATGGTGTTGAACAACGGGAAATCGTAAGCGCCTAAGCGAGTGTGTTTAAGATAAGGCTCAAGGAACAGCTCATACTCTTCTTCTGTCGCGCCGCCATCGGTAATGATCTCACCGAAGATGTGCATTTCTTCGCAGATGTCATCCGTCCACACCTTGCGTAGGTGTGCCAGTGTCATATGCTTTGCCGCATCAATGCGAAATCCTTTCACACCAATCTCTTTCAGTGCTTTTAGGTAGGCTCTTTGTTGTGCCACCACATTATCGTTATCGAGTAGCGTTGGCAGGCCAGGATCGCTGGCGCCACCGGTAATACGCCCGTTTTGCACTTCCCACGTGTCTTTCCAGTTCTTGATACCAAACGCTTCCACGAAGTCGTTCTCATCAAAAAGAGGCTCAGAAAGGTCACCAAACAAACGTATGGATTCATAATAGTCAGCATCTTTTTGATAAGACGCCATGTCTTGCTGATTGGGATACGTTAGATCACCGCGGATACCCGATTCGTTGGCCATGTGGTTAAACACCACATCCACATAAGTACGAAGCCCATGTCGCTTTAACGTGTCGACCATCGCTTTAAAATCTTGTGTGTCACCCAACTGATTATCGATCACACGATAGTCTTGGGGCTGATAGCGTTGCCACCATTGAGTACCAGAATTTCGATCGCAACCTTTAGGGCCGCGCAGCGATTTCATCGCCGGTGATACTAAAACAGATTTATAACCCAACTCTTGGATCAGTGGGGCGTTCTTCATTACGTCAGCGTAGCACCAGTCAAAGGCATGCAACATGACATCTGTCGCTGGTTTGCTTAACATAGCTGAACTCTCCATGTTGTTCTCCTACCAAACTCGTTTACAGCTTTTTAGAAAAGGCAAAGGCTAAAAGGCAAAGCTGCAATAAATTTCCTCAAGAATGGCATTTATTATATGAGTTACTCATTAAAAACCCTCCTCCTCCTACCAATTACTCACGGTGGATGGTTGAGGGCGTAGCACCAATTATCGCATAACGTCTGGGATGAACACTCAACCGTAGTGCTTTAAAACGCGCACAAAAGTCACAAAAAAGGAGCGTATATACGCTCCTTTTATTCAATCTAACACATATTTATAACTAAGTTCTGTAAAGAACCTTCACGACGTGCCAGCCAAATTTTGTTTTCACAAGGTGTGGTACAAGCGTCTCGCCAGAGAAACAAACCTTATCAAACTGAGGCACCATTTGACCTTTTTTGAACTCACCTAGGTCGCCGCCCTTTTTACCAGATGGACAGGTTGAATGTTTCTTCGCTAGCGTTTGAAATTTAGCGCCCTTTTTAAGCTGCGTCATGATGTCTTCTGCTAGTTCTTTATGCTTCACCAGAATATGAAGCGCTGCTGCTGTTCTTGCCATGATAATTCTCAGTTTGTTGCTGTCTGCTTGTCGACTAACCATCGACAACGAGTATTTAGCGTGATTTTAACCCAAGAACCGCTATTCTTCACTCTATAACCGAAAACAACTGCCTTAAAGGCCATTAAAAACCGCATCGCGACTTGCTGCGGCTTCCATTTCCCTTTAAATTAATCCTTATAAATTAAGCGCGTATTAAGTAGGAGCCACTTATGGCCAAACCGATCAGTAAAGCGAGTCAGTCACAGGGAATGTTGATGTTCAAGTTGTCCCTCACTCAAAGTTTTGCGATTGGCACGCTTAAGGTCAGAGAAATCGTCCCTTTTCAGCCGATGACTCAGATCCCCTACTCCCATCATCACGTGATTGGTACAGTGACTATCCGCGACCTTACAGTTCCTGTGATTGATATGTCCGCTGCGATTGGCTTCCGTCCGATAACACCCGCTGAATACCAAGATTGTGTACTCATCGTTACTGACTGTTTGAGAACAGTTGTGGCGTTCTTGGTTCGTTCAATTGATAAAATCATTGAATGCGACTGGAAGAGCATTGAATCTCCACCCACCAGTGTGGGTCGCAATGTGTTTGTAACGGGTATTACACGTTTTGAAGACCGTATTGTGCAAATGCTCGACGTGGAACTGCTGCTTTCTAAGATCTACCCAGCTTATGAGAATGCTCATATCCCGATGCTGACCGATGTAGAAAGGGAACGCCTCAAAGCATTGAACATCTTATTAGTGGATGACTCTTTGATTGCACGTAAACAGTTATCTGATGCCTTAGACAGCATCAACATCCCTTACAGCATATGTAACAACGGCTTAGATGCCATCGACCTAATGCGACGCCAAGCCAGCGCTGGCAATGCCATTGATCTTCTGGTGAGTGATATCGAGATGCCGGGATTAGATGGTTATGAGCTTGCATTTGAAGTGCAAAACGACAGCGCTTTAAGTCACGCTTACTGTATTTTGCATACCTCACTGTCCAGTGAGATCTGTGTCGACCGTGCTAATCAGGTGGGGGCGCATGAAGCGCTTGAGAAGTTCAACGCGGGTGAATTAATCGAAGCTATGCTACGCGGCGCAAAAGTCTTAAACGGCGCCTCTACGGCTGCTTAGGCTCTGTTATAGAAGCTAAACCTGGCATAGTGCTCAATGGTTTAGCTTCTTAGTCTCTTCTTTCTTCAAATCTTAATAAGAATAGAGCTAACCGTTAGTCTTTGTTTTCTGGCATAGACTTTTTCGGCATAGAGTAGCTCTTACTCACAAATTCCACTTCCTCGACTTCATTCACATGATTGGTAAAAGAGGCCAATGCATAGAGAGTGTTCGCGACTAGGTTGGCGTATTTAAAAAGAATCGGGTCTGGCGACTTTTTGCTTTCATGATGTTCAATACTCACCAAAGCTCGCACAACTTTCTTAGCCTGACAACGACACAAGTGAAGTTCACTAGACACTCGGTGTCCACCGGGTAAGACAAAGCCTTTAAACCCCCCTTCTAACTGCTCACGGATACGATGATAATCTTGCTTGAGCTCGACCAATTCAGACTCGGTGATGGCAAGCTTACCGCGCACAGAGCCATTCAAATGGTAGATGTTTGGCTGCAAGCGTTGCAGGATCTCACGAACCTGAGGCTCTAGCTCTAAAGACAACACCAATCCAACTCGGCAACAAAGTTCATCCGACAAAATCTCAAAATCACAGATAGGACTGTCTTCATAAATAAACGGGTAACAGAACTCGTCCCAATCTCGACTTACTGGTTTCACGTACCGATCCTTACATATAAATAGTCATCAAACGCCAATATACCAAACTCTTTGATTTAGACATAAAAAAGCCCTCACATTGGAGGGCTCCTAAAGAAATCGATTAAACGAGATTACTCGTTAGATACTTTTTTGTGACCTTCTTGTAGGTGAACGAAATCCACCAGATCGTCGCCTGACACTTGGTATGCCTGACCAAAGCCTTTAACGAACAGGCCGTTCTCAGCTTTAAGGTTAAACAGAGAGAAGTCTTGAAGTTGGCTCAAACCATCAATGATTTCACCAAAACGCTCTTGCATCTGGCCAATCACTTGAGTCCAAAGTTCCGTTTCACGCTCCACAACACTTGCTTGAGCATCAAACGTTAAACGTTTACGTGCGTAAAGTTGCTTCGAGCTCTCTTCGTCTTCAATCATCATCAAAGAGACCTGAGGGTTCGCTTTCAAGTTGCGAGCATGACGAGCAATATCAGAAATTAGAACAAAGTAACCTTCTTGGTTCTGAACGAAAGGTGCGTAACTTACGTTCGGGCGACCTTCTTCATCAACCGTTGCAAGTTGAAGGGTACGGCGCTCTTGGCGAAACTCTTTAATTTCTGGACCTAGGCGACCTTGTAGACGTTCTTGTTTTACTTGCTGTTCCATGGGTAATTCCTTTCTTCACTTTCTCTGATTTATTATTTTTGCCCAAGGTTGAGCGATCATTAGCGAACTAAACGATCCTCGAGCATTGATGTCTTGTTTAAGCCAGTTGGCAACCCTATGTAAGATTGCTGCTGATTATTTACTGTAAATTGAACTTAAGCTTGTTCTTTTAGCGCTTTGAAGCGTTCTACTTGGTCGGCAATAAGCTCACGCTTTTCGTTGCGGCCTAGGTAAATCTTAAAAATGTTCTCACCGGTTTCACTGAAGAAGCCGAAGTAATGACTTTCACGACCCATGAACGCCTTGCTCACCAAACCGATATGTTTAACGTTATCAAGTTTAAGGTGACCATGAAGCTCGCCCTCTTTGCCCATTAGGTTGTAGTAACCACGCGCTACCTTACCTTTCGGGAATGGCGCTTTAACTTCAAAGATAGAACCAAATGAATGCACGATAGTGGTCACAGGGCCCCAACCCACTAAACCTTCTAGAATCTCTTGAGCACGGCTGCCATCTAGCATTACCGCCATGTCGTTTGGAAAAGCAGCAACCACTTCAACCTCTGAAACACCTAGCTTCTCAGCAATTGCTGTTGGCAGTAGTTTTGGCTCTTCTTCTAAAATTAGAGCTACGCGTTGTTCTAGAGTTTCTGTCATTTCTAATGTTGTATCTGTCATTGAATATGTTCCGTATAAACGAGTAAGTTATAAACTAAAAATTCGATATTAAGCGTGCTTCAAACTTGCATGCGGGTGTACGCCCGAACCTGACGCTTTAGGCGCTGGGTGCATAGCTTGGTATTCAGCGTTAAGCACTTGAATCACACTCTGCGCTAGGCTTACCGCCCAAAAGCTGCCAGCAATAGTCAGGCTCAGATAATCTTCCGAAAGCTCAACTAAACCGTTCTTTTCCCAATGCGCGAACAAAGGCTTGAGGTAGTCGAACGTATCTTGCCCCATAAATCTCGGTAGCGTACTTCTTCTAACAACACCAGAATCGAAACCTGCCTTTAATGTTGAGAAGATAGGCTCTAATGAGCTTTGCTTAGTCATCATGGCAATAGGTAATTGACCTTGCTTTATAGACTCCATGTAGCTGTCTAAAGTTCGATGCTGCATCACACCATGACCGCCGATGTTGCCACCAGCGCCACAACCAATGGGTAGAACTTCGGCATAAGTTTTCGCTAAGCTGTTGTAAATGCTGCGTTCGCGGTTATCACGAGTCCAGTGGTTTACGCTCAGTTGCTTGACCTTATTTTTTGCCATGAACTCCACACCCGCCAAATACATGCTCGCCTTATCTGGCGTATTCGCAGGCGGTGGGATTTTTCCTTTCTCAACAAGATTAAGCATAGGTGCATTGCCCGCAACAATCAGTTGGTAGAGGTCAATGCCGTGTGCGCCAGTAGACATGTAGTCTTCTAAATCTTGTTGGAACACTTCCATAGATTGGTGTGGTAATCCGTATAACAGATCAAGAACGATTGGCGCTTGCTCGGTGCGGCTTAGTGAACTGATACGTTCTAGCACAACCTCTCGGTCATCTAGGCGCTTAGCACTACGTCGAACCTGAGTATTGAAACTTTGAATACCGAACGAGAAACGATTGAAGCCACCTTCAAGCGCACGATCAAACATCTCGTCACCAAATCGATTGATGCGCCCTTCCAATGTCATCTCAACATCGTTTGCTAGTGGGAAATATTGACGAATCGCTTTACCCAGCTGCTCAACTTGTTGAGGCGACAAATCGGTGGGAGTTCCGCCACCAATATAGACAGCGTGAAATAGTCCAGACTGAGCCCAAGGTGTTTTGGCTTTCTGCTTTAGCTCGACCATCAGTGCATCGAAATACTCATCCACCAATTTACGGCTTGCGGCATTTTGGAAGAAATTGCAGAACGTACAACGCACACGACAGAAAGGAATGTGGATATACAAGCAACGCTTATCCTGTTTTTCCCTTCACTCAGCATCAGTTCGTCAAAGAGTTCTAACTTCTTACTGGGGTCGACCGGAATTGAACTTCCTCCGGCGTGTGCAGAATGCTTTTTCGCAAACGCAAAACGAAGCGGATCAGGGCTAGAAATGCCCAAGATTGATTCGTCAAATTTATAAATATTAAGACTCATATAATCTCTCTAAACACTTACATAGCAAAGTCTGGAAGACTATTCGCTAAAAACTGAGAGAATCATAAATACACGCAAATGATAATGCAATTGATAATTGATCTTATTTAGATTCTAGGCAATAATCCGATACAGAATTTTGATTTGGTAAAGGATTGATTGTGAACGTTCCTAGATATGTTATTGCAGGCGGTGCATCGTTAGTGATTCATGCCGCGTTGTTGTTTGTCGCTCAAGAATCCAAAGTATTTGCGATGCCTGCAGGTAGCCAATCGAACACGGTATCGATCAACTTCACTCCTAAGAGCGTTCCTTCACAAGCTCAGCAAAAAACAATCACAGAGCCAGTTAAACCTGAGCCAATAAAAGAAACCGTCTCACAAGCCGAACCAAAAACGGTTGAGCCAAAGCAAACTAAGCCAACCCCAAAGAAAAAAGCGATCACCAATAAACCTCAACCAAAGAAAGTTGAGAAAAAAGTGATTGAAAAGAAGGTTGTCGAGAAAAAGCCTGTTCAAAAGAAACCAGTGACTGAGAAAAAGGTGGTGAAGAAAGAACGCCCAGAGCCAGCCACTCAACCAGAGAAACTGGCCGACAAGAAAGTCGATAAGAATATGGACGAATCTGCCAACCAGTCTCAGGAAGTAAACCAAGGCGTATCAAACCAAGAGCCGGTTTTAGTCACTAAGCCTTCGTTCTCTGCGCGTCCTACCCCACCGAATTACCCTCGCCAAGCAAGACGTCGTGGCGTTGAAGGTGTCGCGACTTATGAGATCTGGCTAGACGCTGAAGGCAAACAAATTAAACAAGCATTAGTAAATTCATCAGGCGCGCTAATGCTCGATAACGCCGCATTAGATGCCATTAAACAATGGAAATTCTCACCTCACACTGTCAATGGTCGAGCGATTGCTCACCGAGTACAAATACCTGTTCGTTTTAGGTTGGATTAATCATGCTACAAATCAGTTACTTACAAGATCAACTTGGCTTAATGACTTGGCCTCTTCTTATCTGCTCAGCATTAACAGCAATGATCATCGCTGAACGTGTCTTCCAAGTCATGCTCAGCATTGGTGTGGGCAAACGTGCCATTCGTCGCGAGTTAAACCAAACCTCACCAACCAACAGCAAAGAGATTGAAGCGCTTGCTCAGTCGATTTCAGGTAAACGCCCGCTCTTGTACAAGGGCGTGTCAATGTTGCTTGCTCACCACTCTTTCTCAAAAGGGTTACGTGAAGATGCCGCTGGGATCTGGCTACAAGAAAAACGCCACCAGCTTCATGCAGGTTTAAGACTGCTTGGTTTGATCGGCGTGATCAGCCCACTCATCGGCTTGCTTGGTACGGTACTTGGTCTTATTGAGATGTTTAAAGGCGTTGCCGCGACAACAGGCAGCATCACGCCTAATGATTTGGCAGACGGTCTTGGATTAGCAATGCGAACCACAGCAGCAGGTTTGATGATTGCGCTTCCTGCTATTTCTGGTGCTCAGCTACTAGGGCTATGGGCCGATCGAGTGCTGGCTCAATTGGAGCATACATTGAACTATGTGAATGTGTGGCTAGAAGGCATGTCGATTCAAACCAATCAGTCTGATGATACTCAAGGTAAGCCTATCAACAAAACCTCTATCGGTGATGTGAGTCAAGCATGATTAAAACGCCCCACTCATCTCACACACAGAGCCTAGCGCCAGACTTAACACCGCTGCTCGACATCATTTTTATCGTGATGGTTTTTCTACTGCTTACGGCATCGGTAAAGCTGGAATCGCTAGAAGTTGAGCTACCAAGCTCGGATGTTAAAAACGTTTCTGAAGTCCACAAAGACTCGATTAGCGTCAACATCCTAGACCATGCCCCCTACTGGGCGATTAACGGCCAAGAGTATATCAACTGGGAAAACTTCAAGATTGCCTTGTTAGAAGAGACAGGCTCAACGGATAAAAAACCGATCATCATTGGCGCGGATAAAGCCGCCAATGTTGAAAACCTAGTGAAGTTGCTTTCATTCCTTCAAGAGAACGGAATACCAGCGACTCAACTGCTCACGGACGATGGCTAGAACAACACTCAATTTTTATGAGGCCTAGCGTTTATAAAATTTGGCTCCTGATAGCTAAGACCAAATAGACAGAACTAAGCCCCTCTATCGATTCGAACTCACAATGCGAACGGACTGCTCACTGAGTATCTTCGCGATACAAAAAGAAAATACAAAAAACTTATTATGAACAACTTAAACGTGCTCAATAAATTAAAGACCAAGACACATCTCCTTTCAGTTGCCGCTATGAGCCTGGCACTTAGCGCACCCGCAATGGCCAACGACGCTGAACAACCTCGAATCATCAGTGCCGGTAGTGCCGTTACTGAATTGGTTTTGGCATTAGGTGCTGAAGAGCAGCTAGTCGCGATTGATGTGACCAGCCACTTTCCTCAAGCAGAAAACCTGCCAAAGATTGGTTATCACCGAAACCTGTCTGCTGAAGGTCTACTCGCCCTAGAGCCAACCACATTGATTGGCTCGGATGAAATGGGACCAGACAACGCTATCTCTCAATTAAAATCGGCAGGCGTCGATGTAGAGATTGTTAACACTGAAGCAAACGTGGAAGGGCTATTAAAGCGTATCGACCAAATCGCAAAGATCACCCATACCGAAGACCACTCGCAGCAAGTGAAAACCGATGTGAATCAAAAGATCGCAGCACTGAAAGCGAACCAAGTACCAAGCAACGAAGCGAAGAAAGTTCTATTCCTGTTGCTGCATGAAGGTCGCCCTGCCAACGTTGCTGGCGGTGAAACATCACCAAACGCAATCATCGAGTTAGCTGGCGGTATCAACCCTGCCGCTCAGAGCTTAACGTCTTACAAGCCACTTTCAATGGAATCACTCGTTGAGATGCAACCTGATGTCATTTTAGTAAGCGGCCGTAGTTATCAAAAAATGGGCGGCGCAGATGCCATCCTGAAATCACTGCCTATGCTAGCGGCAACGCCTGCAGGTATGAACAAGCAAATCATTACCGTAAATGGCAGTGCTTTGGTTGGCGGGCTTGGCCTAGAAAGCCTCTCCGAAGCAAAGCGTCTAAACGCACTTATCTACCCGCTATAACTTATCTACCCGCTATAACGCGACTACCCTATTTTTACTGTTGCTAGTTCAATGCCCGTCACCAGCCTACTTTCGCAATGTTGGTGATGGATATTGAAGTTAGTGACGGACATTGAGGCCCTTTATGTTGTTACGATCCGTCCCGCTGAAAACATCGATGTTAGGCCTAGGTGCTACCCTAGTCTTCGTCGCACTGTTTTCAATCACCGTTGGGCCAATGAACATTAGCTTGGCTGACAGCGCAGCGAGCTTACTTCAGCCAAACAATGATTTAGCCCCCCACATCAACTTGGTGATTCAAGAGATTCGCTTACCTCGAACCATTTTATGCATGTTGATTGGTGCGATTCTCGCGTTATGTGGTGCTGTTATGCAGGGCCTATTTCGAAACCCACTTGCAGAACCTGGCATCATAGGCGTATCTGCTGGTGCGGCGCTAGGTGCAGCACTGGCCATCGTGCTTTTCTCTGAGCTATCGCTTCAATACCCTGCTTTCATGAACTTTGCTGCAGTTCCTGTGTTTGCCTTTTTAGGTGGCGCTTTAACCACACTGTTGGTGTATAAGCTGGGCACGGGTAAATTCGGCACCTCTGTCACCATCATGTTGTTGGCGGGTGTGGCGATCAGTGCGCTCTCTGGCGCTGGTATTGGCTTCTTGAATTTCATTGCTGATGACCAAATGCTGCGCGATCTTTCATTGTGGTCGATGGGTTCATTGGCGGGCGCTAAGTGGTCAGGGATTTTGCTGGCAGCTGTCACGCTCGTTGGCTTGTTTGTTGTTTTCTACCGACAAGCAATGTCATTGAATGCTTTGCTACTAGGCGAGTCAGAAGCACAACACCTTGGCATCCCAGTACAAAAGCTGAAACGAAAGCTGATTCTACTGACGGCTGCAGGCGTTGGTATCACGGTTAGCCTGTCTGGCATGATTGGTTTTATTGGATTGGTTATCCCGCATTTAGGTCGTATGTTAGCAGGCCCTGACCACCGAGTTCTGTTGCCACTATCAGCGGTACTAGGCGCACTACTGCTAACCGCCGCAGACATGTTCTCACGTGTGGTACTTGCTCCGGCAGAGCTGCCTGTAGGTATTGTCACTGCAATTATCGGTGCTCCATTCTTCTTGTATCTACTATTTCAACAGAAAGGGAGAATCCTTTAATGTTTCCTTCAGCTTTAAAAGCGACCGATATCGAAGTGAAGTTCGGCAGTAAAGTGATATTAGATGGCGTTTCTATTGAGATTGAAGCGGGAAAGGTAACCACACTGCTTGGGCCAAATGGCGCAGGTAAAAGCACGCTGCTTAAAGCTTTGTGCCAAGAGATATCAAGCAACGGCGATATCCAGTATTTTGGACACAGTAAAGACAAATGGCCTTCTCAAAAGTTAGCTAAGCACCTTGCTATGCTTCCTCAACACAGCACATTGACCTTCCCATTCTTGGCTCATGAAGTTGTCGAGCTTGGTGGGATTCCTCTGCAAGAATCCAACAAGAAGCTGACCAGCATTGCTAGCCAAAAAATGGATGTTGCTGATGTGACTCACTTGAGTGAAAGGCTTTATCCTTCGCTATCAGGCGGTGAAAAGCAGCGAGTGCACTTGGCTCGAGTATTAACTCAGCTTCACCACTCTGGTGACCAATGTATTTTGATGCTTGATGAACCAACGTCTGCACTGGATCTTGCCCACCAGCACAACACCTTAAAGATTGCGAGAGAATTAGCCGATAACCACAATGCCGCGGTTATCGTGGTTTTGCATGATCTCAACTTAGCCGCGCAGTATTCCGATCGATTGGTGGTATTGAAAGATGGCAATTTGGTGTGTGATGGCAAGCCTTGGGATGCACTGAAACCTTCGATGATAGAAGATGTGTATGGTTACAAAAGTATCGTAGAAAAACACCCAACCATGAGCTTCCCTCAGGTTCACCCCGCACAATAAGTCCGATTAAGGAGCGACTCGTTTTGAGTATTCGTTCTTGATAACAATGACGTAATCCTAAGCCTCGATTTGTTCGGGGCTTTTTATTGGCTCACAGCCACTATCTCGGCTTAAACTCAATTTTATTAATAACCACAGCAGCAAGCACCAAAACGACTCACCTTGAGCATTTGAGGCTCTAGAAATGAACACTACCCGTTAGGGTTACTTAGCTTTTAACACTGAAGAGTAAAACAAGCCGCGAGCGTAAGCATATAAAAAGAAAGGAAATAACATCATTCAGCATCAATCAACAAGACTGCGACATCGATGTGGGATTGAGAGAAAAACGTACAAGAAGTGAAACTGCAAGCACAAAAAAAGCCCCCGTAGGAGCTTCTTTTATTGAGTGCTGATTATTGGCTCATACGAATCAATGATTTACCAATCAGCCACTCTAGTTCTTTACCGCTAGTATCGCCAAACTGAGTTTCAGTCAGCTTGTATAGACGATCAATACCGTTTGCAGCGAACTCATGCGCGCTCTCAGCAGTAACGATATGATGGAAAAGTAAACGTAAGATTGCTAGGAACTCAGCGTCTTCAAGTGCTGCAACCCAGCTAGCTGAAAATGCGTCAAGGCCATTTTCGAAGTCAATGTGTTCCACGAACATCTTGAAAATACGACCGTCTAGAGCAGCAGTAAAATCCGTTTTCTTTGGAAAGTGATGACTTATACCTGTACGAGAAACACCCGTTTGTTGACTCAACGTCGTGTATGACATCTTGTCGTAACCCAATCTTAGTAGCTGGTCTACAACGGCATCCATGATTTTCTGGATCGTGATTTCTGTATCTTCTTTACTACGCTTTGGCATATTCAGGCTCTTCTCTTTGTAAATCCATCTAACTCAATCAAATGAAGTCAGAATGAAAATCGTTATCAGCATTATGTGAGCAAGGTATTTTTTCGCAAGTATTTATAACTAAATTCACACAAATACTATGTACGAACAATTTTACAGTGATGCCTCTTTGGACACTTTGTCTAATTATTCTTCGAAAATCACCTTACAATCCTAAGTCGATAAGTTTAAATAACTACTTAGAATATGAAATACCCAACGAAAAATTCATTGTATAAATACCTATCAAGCGATAGATAGTCTTATAAAATCATTTCTGGCGCAACTAAGTGAATGATATTCTGACATATTAATAACATTCCTTTTCAACAAAACGTGAGGTAAATCACATACATATTTGGCGGCGCGAATGTAGATATTCATCAAACACCTTAACAAACAACATAGCATACCAGTATAAATTAGTTCAAAGGTTTTAATTTTTGTAGATACAGTTCAAATTGCTCGTTAGAATAACCTCAGACTTTGTAAGAGGATTATTTATGAGCCAAGATATTGGTAACAACGATGTATGTGAGGCTTGCGGCTGTGCAGGCGAAATCGGGTTCATCATTAAAGAAGGCGACGATGTTGCTGAAGTAACGGTTTACGGAAACTCAAAAGCACTGATTGAAGCTGAGTTTGCTAAGTATGTTGAACTTGCTAAACAAGTGTCTAGCAACGTTGAGTTCGAAGCATCAGAGATGACTGAAGAAAGCACAGAGTTGCACGCTCGCTTTAAATTTGAAGTTAGCGCTGAGAAGATTATTTTTGAACTTAAGACTCGCTCTCTAGCGCGTTAATATAAGCATTTATATGCTTATTAAAAGACGAGTGAATTACTCGTCTTTTTTTAATTGAACCCAAGCCAGTGACCCATTTTGCTCAAAATCATTTTCTGCAGCGCACTGAATCACTACGCCCCCTACCTCTAACACTGCCCCAATACTATAAGCCTTGTCATCATAATAACAAACTCGTTGCTGTTGACTGCCTTGTGTCACCACTACCGCAGCTTTACCGGGCGTTGAAATTACTTTATTGGCACTCGCAGACATTGAGCCAAACAATGAAGCGGCTATCAGAAAGACCTTAATAATTCGTATATTTACTCTAATCATTGATTTACCTATCATCTTTGCTCCATTCCTCGTTAATCTACCGCCAAATGGGTAAAACACTATGCGAGATTAATTTTTCCATTATAGTGTAAGCGTCTATCGTAATAAGAAGCCTGTTATGCTCAGAATAATTGCACTTATTATTGGTTCCTTAACCATAACAAATGTCAGTGCTGAACCACTCGATCACTATCAAATATTGAACCATCTCGATAATTACGGAAACTTATATCTACGAAATAAGCCTTATACATCACTTCCAACTGGCTTGGTGGTAGATGGTAATCTCAATATAGAGAATACTGCGATCACACGCCTACCCAAAGGGTTAGAAGTGAACGGCAGCCTTAAAGGCTCTAACAGCCAACTCGCTCGAGTCCCGAGCGGGGTTAAGATAAAAGGTTACGTCGACTTGATTGGCAGCCAAATCACCAGCTGGCCAAGAGGTGTAAGAGTGGGCGGCTTTATCAACCTCACCGACACTCCACTGGAAAGGCTACCGAATGGCTTTAGAGTAAAAGGCGATCTGAGCGTGATCCGCACTCCTTTAACCGAGTTACCCAACGGGATCGTGATTGACGGCGACCTTTATATAGGTGGTTCTGGGATTACAACATTCCCCGAGACCATGACAGTCAAAGGCAACATCTATCTGGGCGGCAACACCGTAACCAAATGGCCAACCAATCTAGATCTCGGTGGTGCAGTCGCTCGCTAATTCAGGCTAATGCTCTAATGCTCTA
>NZ_JBFRTR010000074.1:0-14336 GCF_041474215.1 Vibrio sp. 10N.222.52.C12 | reverse complement strand
AATGCTCTAATGCTCTAATACGTTAATGCTCGATCGCAGCAACAAATGGTGATTCAGAAACAAAAAAGGAGCCCAAGGCTCCTTTTTCAATTCAATCAAGTTGCTAATCAACTAGCAAGCTAACTAACGCTCGTTAACCAATGTTCTTCACTGGGTTGGCGTAGCTATCGATCAAGTACTGACGTGCACCTTGTGGCAGGCTCGATAGTTTAGCTTCAAACTCTTGCTTAACGGCCGCTGTAATCGACTCGTCTTCTTTTTCTGCTGCCAGCAAGTTTACTGGGAACAGTTTGTAGTTATCGTGGATCTGACGATCGATCTCTTCAGCAAGCGCTTCAGGGGTATCAAAATCTTGGTCGATAACCTGACCGAAGCCAACGTGAACGCGTCCTTTATTACCGATGATGCCTTGAATGATACTTTCGATATCTTCAAACTCACCCTTTTCGTAACTGCCGTTTACGTCTTTTTCGAAAAGCTCTATCGCTTTAGCCGTGTCACATGGGTCGTTCTCGTAAGAAATAGCCACAGGAACAATCTTCAATGACTTCACGTATTCAGGGAAAGCAATTTTTTGCTTACGTCCTTCAACGTGGAACATTTTCAAAATTGCTGGCTCAGTAAAATCGTTACCGTCTTTCGCACGACCTTCCTTTTGAGCGATCCAGATTGAGTTGCCCGTTTCTAGAGAGTGCTTAATGTAAGAAGACAACTGCCCTAGCGCTTTCATCATCTCACGCGGTCCTTTCAAAGAACGCTTTACGATGAAGCTCTTATTTAAACGCATCAATTCAGTCGCACATGGCTTTTTCAACAGGTTGTCTCCGATAGCGATACGACAAGTCTGATGATTATTTTGATGCAGAGCGTAATTTACCAACGCAGGATCCATAGCAATGTCACGATGGTTTGATACAAACAGATAAGCTTGGTTCGCATCCAGTGACTCGATACCAGTGTACGTCACACCGCTAGTGGTTTTCGCTAACGTGTCGCGTAAGTACTTTTTCACTTCAATCTGAATGGATTCAACGCTAGTCAGCTTGCTCCATTTCATTTTTAAGTACACACGCAAAATCGGGCTCATTAATGCTTTGAACCAAGACGCATGGTTTGAAAAACGGTAGTGCAAGATTGCACTGATAAATTCTTCATCATTAATAAGACGGTTTAGTGCCGCTGGAATTTCATCATCGCCGTAAGGGCGAATATCAACATATGGATCGGTTGGAGAGGTCATTTTTTAATTCATATAATAAAAAGCTGGCTCATTCTACGCGTTGTTTTGACTTCTCGCAGCTACAGAGCCCATACTTTTGACAAGGTCAGACCAGAAACATTGAAAATCCCCTGTTATTGTTGGCATTCTTTAAGATTAACGGTAATCTTGACGCCCCAAAATTAAGGTACTATCTATGAACTTCGCTATTGAATATACATCGGCTTACTTTTCACACTTGGTGATCACACCACGCAAGAAAGTACTTAAACATAGCCTTGTATCGGTTCAAAGTGGCTTGGTTTTGATTAAGTTAGGCAAACAAGAGTATGCCGTTGAACCAGGACAAAGCGTCTGGATTCCATACGACTGCCTAACGTCACTGACCTACTTTCCAAACACTCAGGTTAACCGTGTCGATTTTTCTGTTCGTTTGACGGATTCATTCCCAAGACAAGCGGGTTACATCACGCAAACCAACCTCTCTTCGGCACTACTAGAAAAGCTAGAACAAACCAAAGCTCGCGCTTCTAATGCCAATAATACGGAACAAGCGTTTAAAGATATGCTTTCTGTATTGAAGCAAGAAGTGTTGTCGTTTAAACCCCTGCTTTGCGAAAGTGCTCTTTCTCAGCGATTCAATCAATGGAACATTGATGACTCAAACTTGCCACAAGAGCACACTCTGGTGATGGTGATGCGAGAAGCGAAGAAACGCATGCAGTCAGGTCAAAAACGTTCACTTGTGATTGATGATCTGTTCTCAGGTAAAGAAGAAGAGTTCGAGCAACTGTGTATGCTTGTTTTTGGTGAAGATTTATAGCTTGGCGGAAAGTGAGTGCTGGTATTAAAACTCGCAAGCCAGATACTAAAAAGCCGCAAAAACTGAGTTTTTGCGGCTTTTTTAATTCTTACTATTTAGACGTAGATAGCAATCTATCTGTGTATCTGCCTGTCTAAAATGGCAACTCAACCTGCATCATTAGGTCGGCGTCACGTGAGTCGTGCCAACGATAATCAAAGCGCATACGCGGCTGCCCTTCGACTTTCTCGCCAAAACCGATGCTGAGTTGAAGACCATGATTCATCAACCACTCTTCAGTCGACATATCATACTGCTCATCTTCAAGGTCTTCTGGAAACCACATACCCAAGCCAACATAGTTTGACTCAATGCTTTGTGTCAGCAATGGCGAGTCTTTGGTTTGAAGAACCCAGTCAGACCAATAGTCCGGTGTGCTTTCCGGTTCATCATCGCTCAGCCCACTGATTTCCATCATACGTTGGCCAAAAGACTCAATGCTCGAAGAAAAGTCCAAACAGTTGTCGTCATCAGAAGTCAGCATGATCGAATCTAAGCTAAAAAAATCACACTCAGCATACGCAGGCATACTACATGCTGCCATGATCAACGTCGCTGATATCGCGCTCTTTAGCATAGTCCTCTGACCTCTTGATTAGTGAACTTACATTATCTGATACAGTCCACTATCTTGCAACATCTTTGTAACTGACTTTGTACTCAGTTTTGCAACATCGCTTCCACTTATCAGTGCATTACGTATGTCTGTGCTGCGAATTTTCACTTTTTCAGGGCAAGCCATTACAGACCACTGCTCGGTAATCTCATCTGATTTATAGAAAGATGAGAACTTAAAGAAGTTATCTGGGCCAATAACAAACGTCAGTTCAGCGTCACGATGTAACTTTTGCAGTTCACTGAGTACAGCAAAAGTCGTCACGCTTTCGCCGGGTGTAAATAAGCTCTTTTCGATCAACGAAAGCTCAACTTGATCCAGTGAAAGATCACTGATAAATGCATTAACTAACTGACATCTCGTATCAAAGTCTAGCATCTCTTTTCCCCAAGCATGGGCAATACTTGGAACGAGTAGAATTTTGTCAAAGTGAGCCAACGAATCAATCACACTTTTATGCCCTAGGCTCGGTGGATTAAACGCACTACCGAAAATGGCTATTTTTTCCATTGTTTATTACTGCCTTCTCTTTCTAAGCTTGTGCAAAGAGGTTTTTAAATCGGATGATTTAGGTATGATAACACTAGATTTTTAATTTGCTTGCAGGAAAGGAATACGAATGGAACAGTTAATTCGTGACGAAATGCGCGTACTACCTTCAATTGACCCTCACTTCGAAGTGACTCGTCGTGTGGACTTTATTAAAACGAAACTTCAGCAGTCAGGCTGCAAGTCTCTGATCCTTGGTATCAGTGGCGGTGTAGACTCAACGACCTGTGGCCGCTTGGCACAAATGGCCGTGGATAGCCTGAATGAAAACTCTGGCAGCAACGACTACCAATTCATTGCGGTTCGCCTACCTTACGGCGAACAAAAAGATGAAGATGAAGCACAACTTGCTCTCTCTTTCATCCAGCCTTCTCAATCTGTTTCTGTAAACATCAAAGCGGGTGTTGATGGGCTTCACGCAGCATCTCACGTTGCACTTGAAGGTACAGGTTTACTACCAACAGACTCAGCAAAAATCGACTTTGTTAAAGGTAATGTGAAAGCTCGCGCTCGCATGATCGCGCAATACGAAATTGCGGGTTACGTTGGTGGTCTTGTGATTGGTACTGACCACTCAGCAGAAAACATCACTGGCTTCTACACCAAACACGGTGACGGTGCATGTGATTTAGCGCCTTTGTTTGGCCTGAACAAGCGTCAAGTTCGTGAACTTGCAGCAACGCTAGGTGCGCCAGAGCTATTGGTTAAGAAAGTGCCTACTGCCGACCTAGAAGAGCTTGATCCACAGAAAGCCGACGAAGCAGCATTGAACCTTTCTTACGACCAAATCGATGATTTCCTTGAAGGTAAAGAAGTCCCTCAAGACGTGTCAGACCGCTTAGTAGGCATCTACAAAGCAACACAGCACAAGCGTCAACCGATCCCAACGATCTACGATTAATTGTTTGAATTAATCTTAGAATCAAAAAGGCCGGAAGTTCATTTCAGTGAACTTCCGGCCTTTTCTATTCAATGTGCTTTTCTTTCTGGCCTTCCGACCTACCGAGTTAGTCTACAACTTCGATATCAGTTTGAGGCACACTACAACACGCCAGTATCTGACCCATATTACGTTCATGTTCTTGCAATGCAGGCACATCCGGTTGGTGAACTTGCCCTGACTCAAGGGTCACTTTACAAGCGCCACAGAAACCAGCACGGCAACTTGAAGCGATAGACACACCCGCCGACTCAGCTTGCTCTAGCAGGGTTGATTGGTTATTACCTTCAAACAGGTAGCCGTTCACACTTAACTGCAGCTGCTTCACCGCCTCTTCGGTAGACTGAGCAACACCAAACGCTTCTTGATGATAATGTTGAGGGTTAAGCCCCATTTGAATCAGTAGTTTCTTGGCATTGTCCATAAAGCCGTCAGGGCCACACACGAACGCTTGACGCTTGTGTAGCTCTTCAATTTTAGCGACATGCGACACGCTTAGACGCCCAGACAAACCATCCCACTCTTTGGTTGGTTGGCTTAATGAATAGATCACACGAAGACCCGCGTGCTCACTGGCGATCTTATCAATCTCAGCTTGATAAGGGATATCTTCTTCGCTGCTGCATTGGTGATAGAACACCACATCATCAATCTGACCATGGTCGGCTAAGTAACGAAGCATCGACAACATAGGGGTGATGCCGCTTCCCGCTGATAACAGCAGTAATGGATGTGTTGGGTTATCTTCTAAGTAGAATGCGCCATCTGGATTCTGAGCAACTAGCGTGTCACCGACTTGGAAGTGATCATTGAGCCAGTTTGAGATTTGACCATCGTCCACTCGCTTCACGGAAATCGCCAAACGACCTGCGCGTGAAGGGCTAGAAGATAACGTGTAACGACGAGACACTTTCTCGCCATTAATTACCATTTCAATCGGTAGATGTTGCCCCGGCTGATAGCTTGGTAATAAATTGTTCTCTTTCGCTGGCTCTAGCCAAAAGGTTGTGAAGTCGCGAGCGATCTCTTCACGCTCGACGCAAGTTAAGTGCAGTGACTCGACCCAAGAGTCTTCGTAGTGTTCTTTCTCTTTGGTTTCAAGTACCTCAACCACATCACCCGCTTTCACCAGACCTTCATTTTTCGCCACAAGGTTCTGACCAAAGAAAACGCCACCACGTTCATTGGCTCTGAACGTAGAAAAGGTATTGAGTGGCTCTTTTGTTGCTCTGAATTCGCCGCTCTCAACATCGACTGTCGTTAGGATACAGCGCTCACAAGGCTTCACCGCTTCGAATTCAACCTCACCAATTCGAATGCGCTTCCAACCATCTTCAGCAAACGCTTCAGTGTTTGAGACGACAAAATTGGTGCGGAACTGATCCATGGAATGCGTTTCAGGACTACGGCGATTCAACTCATCAAGCGAAGCTTGGCTGATGATTAACATCGGGTAACCATCGGCGAAACTGACATTCTGACCAAGCTTTTCTCGAACACGATTAGATTGCTCACCACAGAACAGAAGTTCTACGCGAACACCAAGCACATCGCTAAACCAATCATCCGCCTCGTCGTTGGTGGTATACGCAGTGAAGCTATCTTTCCACACTGTTGCAGGCGCTTCTTGCATCTTGAAGTTTGCATATTTTAGGCGCAGCGGTTCTTTGCCTTCGTAAGTAAAAATCAAACCGTCTGGCTGCAAGCTAGAAGACACCTTGACCATTTTAGGGTACTTACGCGCCGTCACCATTGAGCCGTCAGCCAAGGCCAACATAAAACGTCTGTCGAAGGTAAGGCCCTGTTTTTCGACCCAAGCAGAAGAGAGTGCAATCCCACCTACTGATTTAACCGGAAACACATTAATTTGAGATAAGGAGGGCTGTTGACCTGAAAGCTCTTGCTCCAAAGCCTTTTGATCCAAAGGTGACTGCGACATAACGATTCCAATGTTTTGTTGTTTGTCCCAATGCTAACAAATGGTTATAAATAGATAAACTGGCAGGCATTAAACACTTGATACTAAGTAGGCATGATTAAACTAATAGAATGGCATTATGTTCCGGCAAACCTAAAACTCTTGAAACTAACGATGATGCTTTACACACTAAAAGTAACCCGAATTTATTCACGCTATTTTTAAGTAGATCAGCAATATGCTGCACCTTGTTTCGACAATTGACTCAATGAGCCAGGTTTGCCTAAGTGATAGCCCTGAAAATAATCTATGCCCTGCGATTGTGCAAAACGTAAATCTTCATGGTTTTCTATACCTTCAGATAACAATTCAATCTGATACTTCCGAGCTAAAAATCTAAGACGCTCCCAAAAGGTCGAATTATCACTCCGGTTTCTCATTAACGACCGATCTATTTTCACTATGTTCGGTTTAACAACCCTAATCAGTGCTTCACCAGTGTTATAACCACTGCCATAGTCGTCTATCGCGATTTTAATTCCAAGACCACGACATACTCCAAACTGGGACATCATCCTTTTCTCGTCAATGCCAACCGGGTATTGTTCATTCTCAGTAAGCTCAATCCATAAGGTTATACCTAACTTGTTGCATGCTTGCCAAATTGGGGAAATATCACGTAGAAAAGTGAAACTTAAAACGTGATCAGGGGAGATATTAATAGTCAGAAAATCAATCATTTTCTTCTGAGACAATAATTCCTCGGACACTCTTAACAAGAATATTTGAGTAAACCATGCAATCTTCTTAGCGTCTAACAGACAGCGAATTGACGATTCAACATCGTGCCCTTTTTCCCAACGTAACAAAACCTCAGCACCGACAGTTCCATTGCCATTAGTTATCGGTTGAAAAACAGGATAAAACAATCCCTGATTAACATCGTCAATAAGTGCTTCGGCTTGTAAATTTTCAGACAACATATTCGTATTCATAAACAAACCTCTTTTTGTGATTAATCCATACTACAGATCAATAACTAGCAAGGATTAGCATGAACAAATCATATGTAGCTTTACATGCCTACTTCTTAACCGTGAAGACAAACTGCATAAGTAGTTAAACGAACTCCTGTACAAATACACAATGCCGTTTCAAAACGGTAATCTCGAGTCTGTTACTTTTAGATAGGTTATTAAAAACGCCATAAACTATCATAGATGACTATACTTCAATTAGATCAAATTACGCTTAGGGATAATGTATGTTTGGTGACTATTTAAAGGAATTGAGAGTCTCACTAGGTCTTACTCAGAGTGAGCTTGCTGTTAAGTTAAACCTTGCAAATGAAGAGTTTCGCTCTGTAGACGTGGTAACTCTCAGTCGTTGGGAACGAGGAAAAACCAAACCAACACTTGCAAAATGCCTAAGAATCTTGCGTTGTTTACAGGTTGACCTGAGTGACTTTTATGAATTAATACCTAATCCAAACGAAACAAAGCTACTAGACGAGATTGAACAACTTCGTTTTAATAACAGGGTAACGAAGCTTTCATCATTAAGTTATGAAGAGCCACAAGAGCCACAATCAACTTTAATTACTGAGATGCCACTTCTTTTGAAAGATGATGACAAGATACTATCTAGCCTTAAAATCTTTTACGAAACAGCCATCCATACACCGAAGGGTTTTTTCGACATTAATCTATATGACTACCAACAAAACAAACGAGCTATTTTAAAAAGATTTATAACAGAAAGCGGGCAGTTGGTAGGTCACTCAATTAGTTTTATATTCGAAAGTGACTATTTTGACAAAGTTACTCATTCAAAAATCATTGATATCGACCTGACAAAATCTGTCAGTTATAAAAATTCGACTAAGTTATCGGTTTGTAATTATAATCGTTACTCTTCTAATTTCCAGATATTTCGATGTATGTTAGTTTCTCAATTTATAAACCTAATTCACTATTCAAATGTTCAACGTTATTATTTCTTTAGTGCATGGCCTGAAATCGGACAAATTTTAGAGCAACTTGGATTTAAGAAAATAGCATTTGATATTGAGTCAGAAAAAGGAGGTTTTAAATTAGGCAACCGCTCATTCGAACATTGCTTATACGAAATTGATACAGCGACACTTCTTTCTCAACCCGAAATAATAACCCTCATAAAAACAACCCAGTGGGATAACCAATACTCAATCAAAAATCATTAGGCATAGCCAAACAGCCTTTAAATTAAGATGCCTACCATCTTAAGTTTCTACACATAATAATACTTCGCCTTATGCAAAAAATTGGAGAAAACTACTGTGTTTGGCGAATACTTAAAAAAATATCGAATCGCGAATGAACTAACACAAAGTCAAGCAGCTACAAAGCTCAACTTACTCGGAGGAGATCTATCGAACATTGACACAGTTACACTTAGTCGATGGGAAAGAGGAAAAACTAAACCAACTCTTAGCCGTAGTATTCGTGTTTTGCGAGAATTTACCAACGATCTTGAGCCTTATCTATCTAAAGTTAGTCATTTACTACATCAAGACCCTAGTTCTAAAAATAGAGTTGATCAATTCGACTCTCTGATGGAAGAGAAATACCGTAGTTTAAATAATTTGATCGCCAGAGCAAATTATCAGTCAACATCGATGATCGAACACAATCCTGTTTGTGAATATCCGATTGGAAATTCTAATGATAGTGAGATTGTAAATTCTGTACTTGTTTTTCATGAGAAAACCTCTGATGAGAATATTAAGCATGGACTCTATAAAATCGATTTTTTAAACTATTGCAATGAAAAACATTTCATTGCCTATAAATATGTCGACAGCGTCACAGGGGAGCTATTAGGACATAACATAGGCACTATATTCACGACTGAAGGTATGATCTCCGAAATTGAAACACTTTCTCAAAAGTCGATTAATGAAATAGATTTAAGAAAAACCGTTCCTTATAATAAAAGCCGAAAATTAGCTTATTTTGCGGTGAGCCAGCATTCGCTGTACGAGCGACCTTTTCGTCTACAATTAAATAGAGAATTCAGGTTTCTAGCAAAACACGCTAACATTACCGACTACTACACAACAGTTGCTATAAAGAGCTCAGCAGAAGTACTCGAAAAAATGGGATTTTCTGTTGTTTCGTACGAGAAAAAATCAACCAACGGTGCAATCAAAATTGGTAAACACTATTATTCTAAAGCTTTAATGCACATAAAAACAAGCCAGCTATTTACTCAACCCGAGTTCTTGAACTTGCTTACAGGCTGTCAAACCTGTTCAAACCCATGCTCAATTAGCTCTCAGTGTTGCTAAGCGGTCTCTTTCCGCGCACATTAACAGGAGTACCAATCCATCGAAAGATGGATAAACTCCTGCTTGCTTCAATCTTTCAAAACACAACTCTACAGTTTTGACATTCGTATTCGATATTATTGAACCAATATACCTCATTATTTTCCCACTTAAATTATCAGTACAATCTATATACTATGTAATTAAGCGATTGAGTATTAAAGCATATGGTAAAAAGTTAGAATCTAATATGCTATGTTCGCTTGACTACATGTCAACCTCACGAACAATTACATCATCTACTTCATTGTTTAGTAATGTTACATAACTGCTCTGAGTCATGCCTCTTACAGCTTTCGTGTTTTGCATGCCATCCACATTCGTTAGACTTTTGTCAGAATAAATTGCTCGTATATCTCCATCGACTCGGCCTGAAAACGTGACATCATCAGCACTAATAGAAGCAATCGCTGAGGTTGCAAAAAATAAAAACGAACATAAAACGACCTTAATATTGACAAACGACTTCATAAACACCTCAAATGCAATTGGTTACATATGAGAGTTTAGCTTATTCGCAGAAAAAAAGAAGTCTAATGCCTACCAGCCACTCTTGCATCCGTGATGTTAGATTTGTAAACATTAATTTGTTCAGAAAAGTCCATTCATAACGATCATTATATAGCATGGATACGGCCACATCAATTCACCAGACTTATGCATATTATGCACTGGTTAGCGATTTGATGGCAGTTAAACCTTAGGGAGAGACCGAAGAGTAAAACGCTAATACATATCTTGCAAGTCTTCATAGTAGTTTAATGGTTTTACATTAAGAGAATTAAATTTTATCTAACTTCGTAATATTTAATACCTGAACCTAAGATCTGGTATGTAAACCATGATTCTTGGCAACACTTGATTATTCACATCAACGTAAGCTATGTAAGATCATAGATGAATAGTTAGACAGATTTAATCGAGTGCAAAAAAAAAGCATCACCATACCTTATAAGAAATAGGTCTAGTAATACTTTAATATTGATCAGATTACCGGTAAGAGCTTATTCTAATACTTGGCCAGGAATGATCAAATCAGGATTTTCAATATCATTACTCTCAATGATCTCTTCTAAATCGAAGCCGAACTTTCTACGTAGTTCATATAACCAATCACCTTCTTGTACGACATAAGGTAATGTCGGCTTAACAGCAACTTCGGATATACTGTTAGACATAGTATCGAAGTCACAGTCCGTATCAGTTGGGTCAGATGTGCAATCCGGAGCTTTCGTAATTTCAAGTGACGAAGGGCGAGGTTCAACTTGGTCAGACTCAATCTTACGCTTACTGTCATTGAAATAATAAGATAATCCAACCACGGCTTCTCGTTGATTTTGCCCAAAATCATCATTCAACGTTTGATTAAGTGCGATACTCGCACCGAAATATTCATTCAAAGCATACTCAGCAAGGTACTCTATTGTTGGATATTTATCTTCAAATCCGACTCCAACCTTTAAATCAATTTCTTCTCCATCATGTATACTATAAAGCAAACCTAAATCAGGTATGTACTCAGAATCATCTAATAATTTATAATGTTTGATACCTAGATTCAATTGAAGTCGGTTATATTGGTAGAGAAAATAAATAGATTGAGAATTCTCAAACATATCTCCATCAAAATTATAGCCATAGTTTGCCCCTACCCCCAAAATATGAGCAGTTGGCTTCTCAGCAACCGCTGCACCGCTGGTTAGTACTAGAAACATAAAAAAAATATTATTAATTAGTCGGTTCACAGGTTCACCTCATAAACAACATTAAACGACCCTTGGTAATTACCTGAACTGAGTGCATTTCCATCGACATCAAAACTAACATCGTATGCTACATCAACTTTGTTACTACCTTCTCCATTCACTGTAATCACTTCTGAATCAGGAAAAGATGCGGTATTAAGTACTCCGTCTTGGACAATCACCTTGTCAGGGCTTTCGCAGCCAATGGCACACGTGATTGTGTAGGGTATCTTTTCTAGCGAGTTATCAATATTTGTAAGCTCATAGTCACCTGACGTAGGGCTAAATGTCATAATAACGCCTGTAGGTAAAGTCCCTAACAAGCTAACATCATACCTCGTTGTACCAGAGATCCTTTTTGTTGCAGTATCATACTGGGGTTCAATATTCCCGTCTCCAAGTACCGTTAATGATTCAAGGATCGCAGCTTGATAATCAATCGTGATAATTAACGTCTCCGGCACTCTGGTATAAGTCATCGTACCGGTTTGACTTGTAAAAAAGTAAGTGGGTGAAAGGTTAATTGATGCCGTAAAAGTTCCAGATCCAACAGGGGCTGCGAACACATCATTACTGATATTAGGCAAAGCGAAAGCAGGTCGATAAAACTTAAAAGGCTCTATTCGGCTTGTTGCTGTGTAACCCATTCGCGACACACACAAAGTCGACTCTTGGCCCACTTTCGCACTCGAACCACTTATATTTGTAGCTGCACACTCATTGGCAACTCCCATTCCCACATTTGACCCGTAGTCTTTTGATGTGAAATAACTAGCCGAGCTACCCAAATTGTACTCAACGCCTAACAACTCCAGGCTGGTGTTAAAACTTTCGCCTGTAGAATGATTAACAAAGCTAACGTTATTAACGGGTTGGTTATCCATCGTTGCGGGATACCACTCTGCCGTTGGTTGCTCTTGCGCTATCGTCCATGCAGATGGAGATATAGCTTCACTACCGAAATAACTATTTGGCGCCGCATTGTTCCAAACCACAGAGTTGTTTGCTGTAATCGTTCCGTATACATCTGCAGCATGGCTACTATCTAAAGCCGTGAATAATAGCGCTATACTAATTAGGCTATTTCTTTTTAATAGTGATATTTTTGTTATAACTGTAATCATGGTTGGCTACCTTAACGGATAACGAATCGACATTTTGCAGGCCTTCTGCTAATTTTATGGTTTTCTTTCGACCAGATAGTATTGTATTAGTCTGTTTACATTTGTTACTAACAGAATTCGGTTTACAGTTATCAAACTGTATGTAGAAAAATGTGTTACCATTATTTTCCACATAAACTTCTGAACCGTTATATTTAACTTTGTAGTCAACATTAGCATTTTTTGCAGGTACAATATAATAAGGAGCATAACCATAATTAATACCAATTATACTTTCTTTTTTATCTCCATCGATAACGCTAGGCATGAAAGTCACTTGATAAACTTTGTCCTTCTCTAAATCATCACAATTAACCTGACATAAATTCTTTACTGATACACGACGTCTTTCCCCCGGATTTAATATCAGTTTATTGGGTAATAGCGCAAGATCCCATAAAGGTAAATTATCTTTTGTTAGCTCTACCTTTTCTAACTCTCCGTTTTCAACCTTTACTTGGCTAACGTTACCTTTTATATATTCAGGTTCAGTTTTCGAACTAGTCAGAGTAAAAACTTCATTACCATCTTCTCCAGCTATAAGAAGCATTTTATCTATGCTAAATGCATGGCTAAAAGAGGTCGTCATTAATAGTATCGAAGTAAATATTACACGTTGCATAATTTTCTCTATGTTAGTTATAAGCATATGGCGTCATCTCCATATGAACTGCATAATTAATGAGTTCATCAACATACAGTTTGTTTGCCGTAGTTAGTTGCTCAGGAGACTTAGCGAATATATACAAATAACCGCCAAGCTTTTTGTTTATAATTTCAACACCTGAGTTGTTCAGTTTGTTCTGATAGTTCAATACAATATTACTATCCTTGTATTGCCCTAAGTAGTAATAATAAACACCATCAACTAGGGCTATCTGATAACCTTCACTATTTTCTTCGAATGATGGCATACAGAAGTTATTACCTAAATTCAAATTATTAACCGATGATAACTCCGGTATTACACATTGGTTTTCCTTAGATATAATTTTGTAAGGTTGTTTATCTTTCACCTTAAATTGATACACACCTTCAACAAGCTTGTCAGTAGAAACACAACCTCCACCGATACATTCAACTCCGTCTATTGGATTTCCATTTATATCACTAAACGTCGATATAAATGATTTCAACTCAGACAACGACGTATCCAAACGGATAACAGTTCCTGGATAACTAGTAGCCGACGTATAAGACTCACCATTGTTGTAAAAATCAGAGGCTTCCGTATCAAGCTTGAATTCATATTCATAGAACTCTTTTAATGGATATACCGTCAAAGCATCTCCACTAACATAAGCATTGCTTTGTTTTCCATTCTGCTCGGAGTTAACTACCGCCAAGAATTTTCCATCCGAAGACAGTTCCCCTGTATCATTATTCGAAATAAAATAAGAAGATGACTTTTCACTCGTAAACTCTATTCCTTGAGAAGTTACGATATTACTTGTACCAATATATGCAGAAACACTTGTATTACTACTTGAATTGATATAGGCATAAGAGTTTGAGTCAATATGTTTATTCTTATAATTTGCAGACAATGATAAATCGGCACTGCTTTGGTCTTCAGTAGAATCTTGATAATAAAGTCCCGCAGAGCTTGATACATTTAGATTGTTTCTGTTAATTAGACTACTTGAGATTGTATCTCTATGCGATAGCGCAACATCACCACTATCATCTATTTGTGCTTGTGTACTATGTGTGTATGTGTTTTCCTGGCCTATTGGAATAATTATTGAGGCCATAACACCATAATTTATATCGCTCGATTCACTTGCTGATAACTCTAAGTTCACCTTTGAGTCAAGTGGTAATGATGATATCTGCACGCCACTTCTTGCAGACCAACTTTCTGATTCATTATTATAACCATTACTAAAATCTTTATATTGGTTTTTTGTTAATATACCCGATATATATGATGATATATTTCTCGTTAAGTACTCTG
>NZ_JBFRTR010000073.1:0-6183 GCF_041474215.1 Vibrio sp. 10N.222.52.C12 | reverse complement strand
GTCTATTGGTCTATTGGTCGACTTGTAGAGTTGCTATGAGTAACAAAGTGTTGCGACTTTGTTGAATTTTTGGTCTATTGACCAACTGTGCTCATATTTAGGAACGAAGATGAATAGAAATGTTTGGCTGCTCTCACTGTGTCAGGCCTTGTTGATGACGGGTAACATATTACTGATCTCTGTGATTGGTTTGATCGGTAAGCAGATTGCACCCAGTGTCAGCATGATCACCTTGCCGGTTGCACTGCAGTTTTTGGGTCTAATGGCAGCCACTATTCCTGCATCTTTAATTTCAGGCAAGTTAGGGAGAAAGAGAGGATTTAGCATTGGTAATGTGGTTGGCATTACAGGAGCTAGTCTTGCCACCTACGCACTGTCTCAGCAAAATTTCTATCTGTTTTGTTTCGCTACGTTCTTACTTGGGATAGGCATAGGTTTTGGCACGCTTTATCGTTTTGCTGCAATCGAGGTGTGTGATGAAAATGCACGTCATCGAGCGATCTCTATCTCGATGGCTGGTGGCGTTTTAGCCGCGGTATTAGGGCCAAATTTGGCGATTATGTCGCAACAGTGGTCGCAAGATGGCTTGTACATTGGTGCTTTTGCTTCTTTGATTGGATTGAACATTCTTGCGTTACTCATCTTACAAACAATTCAGTTTCCAAAAGTCTCTTTTAATAGTCAGGCACCTAAATCCGATCCTCTCAGTGTGATAGTAAAAGCGCCTAACTTTATTGGCGCAGTGTTTGCTGCCATGGTCGCTTATGCGGTGATGAATATCCTGATGACAGCAACGCCATTGGCAATGATTGGTTGTGGCTTTGACTTTACCAAAGCAGCGGGCGTCATTGAGTGGCACGTATTGGGGATGTTTGTTCCTGCATTCTTTACTGGTTCACTTATCGAGAAGTTTGGCTCAAGAATGATGATCTTAGCGGGTGGGGTGCTGTTCGTTGTCTGTATCGCGATTAACATTCATGGCGAATCTATCTGGCACTTCAGAGCGGCTCTAGTTGTGCTTGGTGTCGGTTGGAACTTTATGTTTATCGCGGCAACAGGTTTGTTTAGTCAGTCCTACCAATCGCAGAATAAAGCTAAGGCACAAGCGTTTAATGAATTTATTGTCTTTGGCTGTGTGACGATTACAGCGATGCTCTCTGGCTGGCTAGAATCGACAGCAGGGTGGCAGAACCTCAATATCTACGTATTACCATTCGTGTTAGCTGTTATCTTGCTGTTCGCATTCAGTGCTCGTAAATCGCGTATTCAAAAGCAGCCTGTGTAATGGCTCATCGAATGATGGTTCAGTAAATTTGTTACTGTGATTAAAACCCTAGTATCTCGAACTGCGACCAATAAAAAGCCCTACCAAATCGGTAGGGCCTTTGCTTACGGCTTAAATAATAACGTTTTCTTAAAACTGCTGTCGTGGCTTATATCCTGTGACAACAGTACTTAAGCTTGTGTTGTAAATACGCATGACAGAGCCAGCGATGATTTACAGGTCGACCAAAATTGTCTTAGTGGTAATCCCACCTTGGTCATCGATTATCTTCAGTGTCACCTCGTGCTTTCCGTATGAAGGGAAGATTGACGTGAATGTGCGACCTCGTTTCACCTTTCCGTTTGGAAGTGTCCACTCGGTATCAACAATACGACCATCGCTGTCTGAACTTGTAGACCACATGGTTACCCAGCGGCCCAAGTGAATGTACTTCGCGCTCGCTTCTGGAAGGGCGTTTGGAGATTCAACACTCACTACGGAGCTAAATGAAGCGGTAGCGCCTTTGTCGTCGACAACAGTCAAGTTCACCGTGTATTCGCCCGCTTGCTCGTAAGACCAAGTTGGTGCCACTTCGTTACTTGTTGTGCCGTTCCCAAAGTCCCATAGGTAACGGGCGATCTCACCGTCTTGGTCTGAGCTGAAGTTGTTTGCAGAAACAGTCAGACCAGTCACATTAAGCTCGAAGTTCGCAGTAGGAACGATGTTGTGTTGGCTTACTTTAGATAAGCGAACCACACCGTATTCGTTGTTATCACTCTGATTCACAATATCGACCGCTAAACCAAACTCCGTCAGGATGCGTCCTGAATCTGGTGCTTGAGGCGATGTGTAATCTTGGTCATCCGAGAAGCTAGCATTGCCAACCAAACTGGTATCTTCGAGTACATCGTTGTCGCTGTTTACAAGACGCATTGGAGTATGATCTTTGAGTGAAAACGCTGCGTCTCGAACTTGGTAGCGTGTTTGAGCCGCTTCACCAGAGTTTGCCCACACCATGGCATTTTGGTCTGCATCGACCACGCCTAACCAACCTTCACCAGGGTGTTTGCCTACCCAGTTATCAGTCAGCGACTCGTCTACGTACCAAATGATCAAACCTGGATCGAATGAGATGAGTTGGCCCATGCGTTTGATGTTGGCTAGACCTTCATCAACGTCCATGTGGCTACGCCATTGCAGTAGGTAGTAGTGTTGCGCTTGGTGGAATCCATTACTTAGCTTGTAGCCATTTAGGGCGAAGGTGGAGTTGCTTTCTCCATCGTCTATTAAGGTTACTTCACCATCCACGACCACACTGAGGTTATCCAAATAGAAACCTTCCATCGCCAAGCCACCATCGGTGATGTACTCAAACGAAAGCTCTACTTCTTGGCCTGCCCATTGTGAAACGTCGAACTCAGCGTCAACCCATCCGCCAGATTCGCCGCCAATAGCAGGAACGAGGCCAGTATTGTATGGGTCATCCATTGAGGTGATGTTGCCAGCTATTGCTTGTCCGTTGATTAGCACGCGAGCGAAGTCGTAGTCTTTCTCTATTTCATACCACGCTTTGAACGAAAGCAATGCAGAATCAGCCGCTGGAATCACCAACTTGCGAGTCATGCTATTTTTCAGATCATCGCCTTTTTGAGAGTGGAATGAATACTCTCCCTCAAAGGGTTTCAGACTTTCAATTTGCTTTTCAGGAAGATCGACCTTAATCATGTTCGGACGGCTGTTATCCGTTGTTTGGAACAGCGTATAAACTTGTGGGTTGTCTTCTAGGTCATCAATCGAGATTTGATCATCGTTAACCCAGCGACCACCAATCGATTTTTGTAGGAAGTGCTTTGCCCAAGAGCTGAATGCCGTTGGTTGTGTGCCACCAATTTTGCCAGCCCAGCTGCCTGAAGACATGATTGACCAGTAAGATACTGGTTCACCCTTGCCTGTGTATTGCGTGTCGTACTCGTCTGGTAAGCCTAAATCATGGCCATACTCGTGAGCACAGACACCCGCTGCTGCATCAATCGGTTGAATGGTGTAATCAAATGCCGCGTATTGGCCACCAAAGCGGTCGGGAAGCGAGCTAGAGGTACCTTCAAGCACATGTGTGCGACCAAGGTTGAATCGGTGTGACCAGATAGCGTCAGGGCCCAATACACCACCACCGGCTTCTTCGCCTACCGATGCGTGGAATACCATTAGGTGATCAATCACACCATCGGGTTCACGGAAGTTTCCGTCACCGTCGTAATCGTAACGATCTTCAATATCATAATCGGCTAGGTTGATGCTAGGATCTTGAGCCAATTGATTAAGCGCTTCACGAACCAGTTCCTGTGCGTTTAAGTCGTTGTCGGTGGTAGGGGAGTTACCACCATAGAATGACGCAGGTTTAGAGGCGCGATACCAACCTGCCGCTTGACCTGCAACGCTGTAACTATCACCTGATTCGCTTTGGTAATACTGACGCATCGAGATTAGGTTTTCGCCATTTGGCCCTGTGTAGCCAGAATTTGAAAACAACAACTCTTGATAATGTTCAGGGTTGTAGCTCTCGTAGAGCATTTGCGTGTGCTCTTCGGTCAGCTTGTTGTTATCCCAGTTCAAATCAGGGAAATCGACCAATAGAGCGAGTACTTTATCGGTACGCTTTGTGCCGACTTCCAAAGCAAAGACGCTGGCCTTTTTAACGCCAGATCCTTTCTCAATGGCTTTGAGGATTTTCGCTCGTTGCTCAAGTGCTTTTTTACCGAATTGAGCGTCGCCTTTAAAACCGGAATTGATCTTATTTTTTAAGTAACGGTCAAGTGCGTCGTGTTTTGCCACATCGGTTGCATCTTGGTCGACTAAGCCTTGTCTAACTAGCATTTCAATAAGTTTGTCTTCATTAACAACGCCTAAATCAATAGGTGTTTTTGCATAACTACTGACGCTAAATAGAGTAAGCATTGCTGAAGCCAACAATGTTTTTCTCATCATTTTCATTATATTTCCTTTTTATATTTCCATGTCGATATCAGTATCAACTGCTTTATTCGAATCAGTTGTCCGAGTCTGGCCTAATACACTCTTGTGGTGTCTTATTTAACTGACGTGTGTTTGCTGTATGTTTCGTACTTTCCATCTTTTTTATACTTTCTATTTCTTTTGTATTGGTTGTCTCTTTTCTATTTTTTGAATCAAACTGAGTGCTCTTTACTTTTTTAGCGTTGAGATAGATACGCAAAGCTTCTTGATTGCCCTCATAGGTTAAGCCTGGACAGATAACGCCTCGTTCAATCAATGACTTCAGCAATAGTTCGTCGTTCTCAAAAGTGGAAGCCTGTGACAGTGAGGAAAAAATGAGAACCATTAAAGCCATTGTTTTGTGTGACATTCTTATATCAAGCCATCAGTTTTGATTATGTAACAAAATATATTTATAAAATTAACCAATCAAATGAATAATCATTACAAATCATTATTCGTTCCGGTTTCAACATTAAGAGTTAATATCAAATAAGGATGGTTATTTATTTTATTGTCAGCTATTTAATGGGTTTTGTTGAATGAATAGCTGATAGTTTGGATTTTTAATAACATTGGTTGGTAAGTGTTTATTATCTTGAGACCGCTTTATACAAGGTGTGGGGTGATAAATAATAAGATACGTGTTTTATTATCTGTGTTTAAAAATTGCATTTAATAATTGAGTGTTTAGTAAATACTCATGCTGAAATTATTTTCACTCGAAATATCAATAATTGGGGTGTTGAGAATGATTTTCAGTGTTTCAAGGGCGTGAAATTTAACAATAGCGGAGGTGATAGGAGCACCAAGTCGTAAAAAAGAGCCTGTATTTGAGCTCTTTTCTTTTATTCTCGTTGGCGATTTACTTATGACTGAGAGACATCACGATAAAAATAACGTTCACAAGTACGTGGATTCATGCGCTTAATGACGTTTGATATTAAGGCGATAACCAGCACTGAGAATACTAACCTTCCCCAAAATATGGTGTAAAAGTCAGCCCCAATTAACATGATCAAAAGTGTATCTTCAATCAAACTGTGGAGTAGATTGAGCAGCATGATTGCGGTGAATACATCTCTCGCCGAGATATGTCCCTTTTTAGCTTCATTGATCAATAAGCCGCCGCCAAACGAAAGACCAAGCGTGATTCCAATAATGGTTAGGTTAGTCGCGTCCTTGCTGATTCCGAGTAGTCTCAAGAATGGTCTTAACAATATTGCCATGAGCTTTTCAACGCCGAGAATCTTTAAAACCTTGAGTAGCAGTAATAGAGCTGAAATCACGATGAAGATAACGGCAAAGCTCTTTAGCTGCTCAATAGCCCATCCAAGATAGCTCGAGTCTCCAGATACTTCAGGCTGCCAAAGCACGGTTGCTGGGTAGTTGAGCAAATCCCCGTATTGATAACTGAGATTGAGTAACCATGCCAGCACCAAGCTACCACCGACTCTCACTGATAGGGTAGCCAGCCAACTCACACCTGCCTTTTTAGCTATTGCACCCTCAATCGGTAATGAATGCGCTAGTAGCATCATGCTGCCTAAAACCGAGGCTTGAGCAACCGTTAAGGGAGCATCGGAATTAATAAGAATAATCAGCCCCGCATAGATGTTAGTAAGTATGGTTGTTGCCCATACCAAGCCCATTTCTTTCGGTAATCCGACGCTTTCCATTATTGGGCTTAGCCATTCGCTAAGAATCACGACGCCGCCAAGCTCTTCAACGACCTTTATCACGATGATGATTGGAATCATGATTCGGAAAAGAGTCGAGGTGACATCGAAAATCTCTCTGAGGAGTTCTTTAAAAAATTGATAGATTGATTTCATAGTTACGACCATGGTTCGATTGTTTGGAATGAGAAGATCTTACCTTGATTATTGTGATGGTTATTTCAAAAT
>NZ_JBFRTR010000072.1:0-80753 GCF_041474215.1 Vibrio sp. 10N.222.52.C12 | reverse complement strand
ATACATATAAAAATGCGCCGTTACAGTGACTTCTGTAACGGCGCGTTTTTGTATCTTATAAGCTCATCATGGGTATGAACCCGATTAAGCTTTATGTTCCTGGTTACACTTCCATTCACATGGCACTTCATAAATCAGCTCTTCAATCGAGGTTGGGTTTAGAACCCACTCTTCATCAATATTGAACTTGCTGACCATCTGCGTGTTGAAAAGCTGCCAATGCTTAAGTAGAACATCTTCAGGAGAGGTGACCATATCGCCTTCATTCCAAGTGCTTTCCATAAAGGGAGTGAGGCATACAGCGCCGTTTGCGTACATGATCATTTGCCATTTAACTTCGTAAATGTTGATCATTTTGTCTGGGTTAGCTGCATTGTACTCAGCGGCAAGCCCGTTAATCTCTTTTTCAACATCGCCGACATTGTCGATGAAGTAATCAACTAGGTTGTCTTCTTGGCGAACAGAGTCTGAAATAAGCTGCATTGGCCTACGTGAGTGAATCATGTTGGTGAACAGACGCATGCTAAACAGGTAGATAGCGATATTTGGCGCAACATCTTTTGGCAGCTCTTCCATAATCTTACTGATGTAAGACTGAAAATAATCGTGTAAACAATCACTTATTGCATGCCAAATCTTTTCTTTGCTACCAAAGTGGTGGCGGATAAGGCTATGCGAGACGCCTGCCTTTTCACTGATGTTTCGCAGTGATACACGATCGTAGCCAAAGTCACAGAACATGTCTGCGGCAACGCTCATGATCAAAAAACGCGTCTCTTCGGCGTCTTTTGCACTTCTTCTACCTTGCTTCTTTTCGGTCATCTTCATTTCACATAATTACCTGATTACAACATTCTACACTGTTTTTACTGAAATAAAAAATACTGCACAAGTGGAAAGTAAAGCTTGAGAATTATTTAATATTAAATATACTGCCCACCTGTGTAATAAATCATAATAATTAAACGGAGAGGCATCATGCAGTTCAATTTGTCGATCAATGCCATATCGAGCAAGCGCATGGGAGCTGTTATTGCAGCACTATTGCTCGCAGGCTCTCTAACTGGATGTGACAAAGTTCAGTCAGAGGAAAATGTGCAGGTAATCAAGCCAGTCAAGCTGTTCGAAATCCCACAACAGACTGATATTGATCTCGATAGCTTCATTGCAAAGGTTGATGCAACCGACCGTGCGGCACTTTCTTTCCAAGTGGGTGGAGATATAGAAACCTTCGATGTTCGTATGGGACAAGAAGTGAAGAAAGGTCAGGTGTTAGCCGTATTAGACGCGACGGATTACCGTATTGCCGTTGACGCAGCCCAAGCTAAATTTGATCTGGCGAACAGCCAATACAAACAAGCTTCTGAGTTGTATGCGAAAAAACTGGTCAGTACCGATTACTACGACCAAGCCGTAAACACCTTTACTGCCGCTGAAGTTGAGTTGGACCAAGCAAAAACAAACCTTGGCTACACTACCTTAGTTGCTCCATTCGATGGCGTGGTATCGATGGTGTTTGGAAAGCAATATCAATTGATCGCAGAAAAGCAGCCTGTACTGAATATTTTGAATCACAGTGAAATGGATGTGACGTTTTCAATTCCAGTATCAAAGCTTGAAGACCGTTCTATTCAAGACCTAACGAGCTCAAACATGTGGGTTGTGATGGACAGCCACCGCGGCATTCGTATCCCGACTCGCTTTAAAGAAATCTCAACGCAACCAGATGAAGATACCAACAGCTACCAAGCGGTTGTGTCTATCGAAAAGCCAGAAGGCATCAATCTACTTTCTGGTATGACAGCGCAAGTTGAAGTTCAGAAAAGTAAATCTGACTACGGCATTGGTATTGTGGATTCAGCTTGGTTAAACAAAGACGTAGGCCATGGTGAACTATGGCGTTATAACCCTGACTCTCAACTGATTTCTAAAGTACAAGTCCTTCTTGATGAGCAAGGCAAGGTTATCGACGGATTGTCGTCTGGTGACCTTATCGTTGAAGCGGGTGTGGATGTGTTATCAGACGGACAACAAGTAAAAGCTTGGCTTCGTGAGGGCGGTATTTAATGAACCTTTCAAAATTATCAGTTGTTGTCGCGTCGGTTCTGTTACTTCAAGCCTGTAACAATGAAGCTGTACACCGTGAACAACCACCTTTGTTGGTTTCTACCTTTGAAGTTGGCGCACCGCTTACTAATCAGTTCAGAAGTTTTAATGGACAGGTGATGCCAGCTGAATTGACTCCCTTGGCATTTAAGCTAGCAGGCGAGATTCAACAAGTATTAGTAGAAGCGGGCGACAATGTCGAAAAAGGGCAGTTATTAGCCACCTTAGATAACGCAACGTACGTACAAGATCTGACTGATGCTCAATCTCAATTCAAACTGGCAAGCAAACAGTTGGCCCGTGGAACGGAGATGTTTGGCAGCGAAATGTTATCGCAATCAGAACACGACCAACTGACGGCTAACTATAAGCTCGCATCGGCGAATTTGGCGGCGGCGAAACACAAGCTGAGTTACACAGAACTTTTAGCGCCGTTCTCAGGAACAGTTTCAACTGTCGATAAGCAACGATTCGAAAATACGACGCCTGGAGAAACACTACTGAGTGTGTACCAGAACGACAAGGTGTATGTGCGAATTCAAGTATCAGATTCGATCTTGGCGTCAATTAGCCCAGACATGCGTTCAAATAGCTATCGTCCTGAGGCGACCTTTGGCGGTCACACAGGCCAATATTCACTGACGTATCTAGAACACACCAGTGAACTGCACCCACAATCCCGTACCTACGAATTTTGGATGCAGATGCAGCAGCCTGAAAGTGAAATCCTGCCAGGCACGAGCGTTACGGTCAATGTAGATATGGCGAAAGCGGGCCTGAGCGATGTTCAAGGCTACCAATTACCAATGACAACGCTAGAAGCGGGCTCTGAAGCGAATCAGTTCTATGTGTGGAAAATGGAAGACGGACAAGCATTCAAAAGCGAAGTAGAAGTCGACAAGATCAGTGGCCAAGGCGCACTCATCGCTCATGGTGTTGAGCAAGGTGAGCTACTCGTAAATTCGAATTTAAGAAAACTCCGTGACGGAATCCAATTGTCAGGAAAAGCAGAATGAACATCGCAGAATATTCAATAAAGAACAAAGTAATCAGCTGGCTGTTTCTAGTCATTTTGGCCATTGGCGGTGTGACGTCTTTTGGTAATCTATCCCGTTTAGAAGACCCAGCTTTTACCATTAAAGATGCAATGATTATTTCAACTTACCCTGGCGCTACGTCAATGGAAGTTGAAGAAGAGCTGACTTACCCACTAGAAAAAGAGATAAGACAGCTTCCGTACATCGACAAGATTACCTCGACATCATCGAACGGTATGTCCCAAATTATGGTCAGTATGAAGATGGACTACGGTCCAGACGAGCTGCCTCAGATCTGGGATGAAATGCGCCGTAAGATCAACGATCTACAACCAACACTGCCAAGTGGTGTAAATTCCGTTCAGATCATCGATGATTTTGGTGATGTGTTTGGTGTGATGATCATGCTGACCGGTGATGGTTACGATTACGTTGAGCTCAAACAGTACGCAGATTACCTAACGCGTGAAATCGAACTGGTCGACGGTGTCGGTAAAGTTAGCATTGCAGGTGACCAACAAGAACAACTGTTTGTTGAGATGTCACTGGAACGCTTAGCCGCATTGAACCTAGATATGTCGACGGTTACGTCACTGCTAGCACAGCAAAACAGTGTGGTATCGGCAGGCGAGGTGATGCTGAATGGTCAAAGCCTTACGATCAAGCCAAACGGCACCTTAAGCACGGTTGAAGAACTAGAAAACCTGATCATTCATGGTCGCGATACAGGTAACCTGATTCGCTTGAAAGATGTCGCTGAAGTAACTCGTGGTATTTAAGAAAAGCCGGGCAATGTATTAACGTACAACGGTAAACCAGCAATCAACTTGGGTATTGCGTTCTCTTCTGGTGTAAACGTGGTTGAGATTGGTAAAGCACTGGATGCGGAACTGGATCGCCTAGAAAGCATTAAGCCAGCGGGTGTAGAACTGAATTACTTCTACAACCAAGCGCAAGAAGTAGACAAATCTGTGGCTGACTTCTTAATCAGCCTAGTTGAAGCGGTAGCCATCGTTATCATTGTATTGTTGTTCGCAATGGGCTTACGCAGTGGTTTGATCATCGGTTTGGTTCTTCTATTGACGGTATTCGGTACCTTCATCCTGATGGATTACAACGATGTTGAACTGCACCGCATCTCTCTGGGGGCACTGATCATCGCGCTGGGTATGCTGGTGGATAATGCGATTGTTGTCGTTGAAGGTATTTTGGTGGGCTTGAAGAAAGGCAAAACCAAGCTTCAAGCAGCGAAAGACATCGTCAAGCAAACACAATGGCCACTGTTAGGTGCGACCATTATCGCTATCACAGCGTTTGCACCGATTGGTTTGTCGAAGGATGCGACAGGCGAATTCATGGGTTCACTGTTTTGGGTACTGTGTTTCTCACTGTTTTTGAGTTGGGTAACTGCACTAACACTAACGCCATTCCTTGCCGAGATGTTGCTTAAAGAAGAAGACAAGGTTGATGAGAACGAAGACCCATACAAAGGCATCCTGTTTGTGGTATTCGGTGCGTGTCTGAAAGTAGCACTTCGATTTAGATGGCTTACTGTAGTTAGTATGGTCGCTCTATTAGCAGTTTCTGTCGTCGGTTTTGGTATGGTGAAGCAGCAGTTCTTCCCGCCGTCAAATACCCCAATGTTTTACGTAGACATGTGGATGCCAGAAGGCACCGATGTTCGTGAAACGATCAAGCAGACAGAAAAAGTTGAAAGCTACATTCGCCAGCAAGACGACGTGGAGTTTGTAACGACAACGGTTGGGCAGGGCATGCAACGTTTCGCACTGACTTACCAACCAGAGAAAAGCTACGAAGCGTACGCCCAGTTACAAGTAAGAACCACTGACTGCGACACTATGTTTAAGGCTCTAGCGGCGCTAGACAAAGACTTAGCGAACGAATTTGAGCAACCAACGTTCCAGTTCAAGTTGATTGAGTTTGGTCCGTCACCCGCTTCAAAAATTGAAGCGCGTATTATCGGTGCCGATCCACAAGTACTGCGTAACATTGCAGTTGAAGTCGAAGACATCTTGCTTGCCGATCCAGGCTCTCGAAATGTTCGTCATGACTGGCGTGAACGCACTAAAGAACTTGTACCACTGTTCAACGAATCTAAGGCTCGTCGCCTAGGCATTTCAAAAACTGACTTGTCTGAGACATTACAGATGGCGTTTGGCGGTTACAACATCGGCCTACTGCGTGATGGTACTCATATGTTACCTATCGTGGCGCGTTTACCGGAAGAAGAGCGTTTTGATTTCGAATCGCTAAACAATGTGAAGATTTGGAGCCCATCACTACAAACTTACATCCCAGTTGAGCAAGTGATTGATGGCGTAGAGCTTCAATGGTCTGAGCCACTGATTCAGCGTCGCGACAGAAAACGTACGCTAACAGTATTGGCTGACCACGATGTTCTTGGTGATGAAACGCCAGCGAGTCTGTTTGCTCGTGTGAAACCAAAGGTAGAAGCATTAGATTTACCAGAAGGCTACAGCATTAGCTGGGGTGGTGAGTACGAAAGCTCTAAAGATGCGCAAGAATCTCTGTTTGGCTCACTGCCAATGGGTTACTTGCTGATGTTTATCATCACGATGCTTCTGTTTAACTCGGTTCGTAAGCCACTTGTGATTTGGTTTACGGTACCACTTTCTATCATTGGTGTTTCGATTGGTCTGCTAGGGACTAATATGCCATTCAGTTTCACGGCGTTCCTTGGCCTACTGAGCCTAAGCGGCATGATTTTGAAAAACGGTATCGTCCTGCTTGACCAGATCAACACGGAACTCTCAACAGGTAAAGACCCATACCTAGCGGTTGTAGACAGCGCGATCAGTCGTGTACGACCGGTATCTATGGCAGCACTGACGACTATCTTGGGGATGATTCCCTTGGTATTCGATGCATTTTTCGGCTCAATGGCGATTACCATCATGGCAGGCTTAGGCTTTGCTACCGTACTAACGCTAATAGTAGTACCAGTGATGTTCGCTATTCTATATAGAATCAAACCGTCCACTGCGGGTTATTAGGGATTGATATAAAACAGATTCTTTTAAGCCAGCCCAGTCAATTTTGACTGGGCTTTTTTATGGGTGTGACTTGGCGATACAAGATCGTGCTAAGAGACTATAGCGTCAGCGAGCGTTGCGTTAAGAAAGAGATAGGTATCAAAAAGCCGCTAACCAATGGTAAAGCGGCTTCCTGTAGAATAGAGAATAGAGGGCAGTTCTAGATTGCGAGGCGAATATCCAACTCAATCGGCTTTGGCATGGCTAAGTGATAACCTTGATACATATCGAAGCCTAAATTTTGCATCGCTGCGAGTTGTTGTTGGGTTTCTATCCCTTCGATTACCGTCTTCGCACCGATTTGAGTAGCAAGCTTTAGGGCCAACTCCATTTCACGTGTGTCGCCTTGTTCAAAGTCCAACATAACCGAGCGGTCTATCTTGATGATATGCGGGTTAATGTGACGAACGCGCTGTTCGGTTGATGCTTGTGTACCAAAATCATCGACAGCGATTTGAAAACCATTTTCCGCTAATGAATGGGCTGCGTCTTTCAAACGTTCTTCACTCTCTACATTAAGCTCGACCAACTCCATCACAATTTGTTCGCACGATAAGTTAAGCTCATGCAGGCGCTTAGCTAACAAGCTATCGCTCACTTTCTCTGCGGCAAATAACTCGCCAACATTAGGAAGAACATTCAAGAATAGGTGTAAATGACGAATAGTCGACTGTGCGAAGTTGCGTATATGAATGGCTCGGCTAAGCCTCTCGACATTAATTTTGTCTGTGCATGAGGTTTCGTCGGAATGAAAGAAGTGATCAGGGCGAACAATGGCACCTTTGCTGTTCGAAATTCGAACTAAAGCCTCTACACCTATCTGAGTCATAGAAGAATCAAATATAGGTTGGTAGACACTTCTAAGTGTTAGGTCTTGATATTTCGCAATAAACTGCATATCGGCATCCACAGATATACAGCTAATAAATTCACTTCTGTCTGATAAAATCATAGTCGCTAATAAAGGTGTTTATTTAATGACGAGAAGATACGTCACGGCTGTCACAATATTGACAGGTGTTACTAAATTGTCAATTAATAAAAATTCATTTGTAACGTCAATATTTGAATTAATATAACCAACGAAAAATCAGCATGATAAATGACATTAATCATTAAATTTACTTATCATTGACTGCGTTTGATAGTTTAAGTGAATCTAATGGCTGAGTGACGTCTCACATATTAACCCCAACCAATATAAGGCTAGAACGCTGATACACCAGAGAAAAGTAGGGTTAATGGCTTAAATTATGGGGGAGTGTCAAAGTTATAAAATAGATTGACTAAGCGAGTTACACAGAAATGATATCTATCTCTCAAAATCGAGACTGTGATTCGATTGGCTATTAATAATTAAAACAGGAAGTTCGAATAATTAATGAACAGGGAATGAGTTGCCTTTTATAAAATACTGGGATAGAGGTCTAACAATGTACTTTCAAAACTGATTGAAAAAGTTGACCCGTATTCTTACTGCCATTGAAGTACCGCATAAAGTTGCAGGTATTTACGAACCAGTTGTTGATTTCCTGACCGTTTTAAAGGGTGTCCAAATTTAATAAAGCAAGGGCTGATTTTAAAGTTGTTATTTAACTCAGTGGCGAATTGAGAATCACTCTCTCTTAGCGTGATACCTTGTTGACTATATTCCGTGATCTCATCTGGGAGTTCACCCATCCACCAATGCAATAATTCGCCACTGTTTTTACTTCGGCTAATCCAATGGTCGGAGACAATGATCAAAACGTCATTGGGTTGAATGGAAAATCCATACTCTTGTTGCCAATTATGGATGTCCAACATCAACTTTCTACGACATGTTTTCCCGGCGCTCACCATATGATGACTGATCATCCAAACGGTACCGATTTCGGAAGATATTCGGAAGTGTCGAGGCGTTTCTCTAGAGGAAAGCATTTCAAGTGGGCTGATGTTGCTTGCATGATTAAAGCTAACGAAGGTGTGCTCCATTCGGCGAGCAAATGCCTTTCCTATATGGTGCTCACTGATCCCTTGATTGTGCACCGTAGGGTAGTGGCGTTCACAGAGCTTTAGGCAATCGTCTTGAAATTGATTAACGCTTTTAATCACTAGATCTAATAACAATGAAGTCCCTTATACACAGCTACTATCTTATTGATGGGCAATAGTACGGTAATTGCGGTTCCGTTACCTATCGTCAAAGTGCGAGTTCTTGATCTCTCTATCAAAATTAACCATTGCTGAGTGATTTTATGGATAGCACTGGCGCTCTACAGGTCTGTATTCTAAATTATGAGGAATTCTAGCTAGTTACCTCGACTATAGTCTAGTCAGCAAATCACAATTGATCTACTTACTCTTTATTTGGAAACATTCATGACCATTCAATTAGATTCGAAACAAAAGTCTGAGCTTACTCATACGCTCCAAAAGTACCTGCAGGATGAACTCGATGTGGAGCTTGGTCAGTTCGACACAGAATTCTTGGTCGATTTCATAAGTAAAAAGTTTGGGGCGGTTTACTACAACAAAGGGATAGAAGACGCTCAAAAAGTCATGGAACGTAAAATGTTAGATATCTCAGATGAGCTTTACGAGATCGAACAAATCGTTGAAATCTAACGTTTAGCCCAAACTTGTTCAAATAATTTGAATAACTCGTTTAATTTGAAATGATGTTACCAATGTAAAGCTTGGTAAATAATATGTTACACAAACTTGGTGTAGGGTACGCTTTTCGAAACTACACTACTCGTTAACATTCGGAAGAGATGCATGGACAACAACGTTAGAAATTACAACCCTTTAGCAAGAGCGATGCATTGGATTTCAGCTCTCGCGGTATTTGGCTTATTTGGTGTAGGCCTGTGGATGGTTGATCTTTCATATTACAGCGAGTGGTACAAAACAGCGCCAGACTATCACCGCTCGGTAGGCATTCTTTTGGCTACTGTTACTGTTATCCGCTTGGTTTGGAAACTAGTTACCGCGTCACCTAAAGTAGAAGGTAAAAGCTATGAAGTTGCAGCAGCGAAGATCGCTCACGGCTTTATGTACATTAACTTAGCGGTTTTATTTATTTCAGGTTATTTGATTTCAACATCAGATGGCCGCGGGATCGACGTATTCAATTGGTTCACTGTACCAAGTATGGGTGAACTGTTTGCAAACCAATCTGATCTCGCAGGAACGATTCACTACTATGCTGCATGGGTACTGATCATCATGGCATCAGTACACGCCTTAGCGGCGATAAAACACCACGTTATCGACAAAGACGATACGCTACGAAAAATGATAGGAGCTTCAAAATGAAAAAGTCAATTATCGCTACAGGATTAGCATTTGCAATGGCAATGCCTTTCGCTGCGAACGCCGCTGATTACGTGATTGATACAAAAGGTGCGCATGCTTCAGTTAACTTTAAAGTTAGCCACCTGGGTTACAGCTTTATCCAAGGTCGTTTTAACACATTCTCAGGTGACTTCTCATTTGATGAAAGCAACGTTGAAGCGTCTACAGTAAACGTAACGGTTGATACTACAAGCCTTGATTCAAACCACGCAGAACGTGATAAGCATATCCGTAGCGGCGATTTCATCGATGCTGGTAAGTTCTCTGATGCGACATTCAACAGCACGAAAGTTGTTGATAAAGGCGACGGCAAACTTGAAGTAATGGGTGACCTTAAACTTCACGGTGTAACTAAGCCTATCGTTATCGAAGCTGAATTCATCGGTGCTGGTCAAGACCCATGGGGCGGTGAGCGTGCAGGTTTCGTTGGTACAACTCGTCTAGAACTTGCTGACTTCAACATTCCAGTAATGGGCGCTTCAAGCTATGTAGATATGGATCTACACGTTGAAGGTGTAAAGAAGTAATCTAGCTATTGTTGATCGCTAACTAGTATCAATCTCTTATGTAACACCAAAAGTTAAATAGATACTTAGAAAGCAACAGTTAGAAATAGAGAAAGGCGCAAAGTTTTCACTTTGCGCCTTTTTTATTGAGATAAATGGCAACGCGTTTAGGTCTGTTTTGTGTCAAACCGTTTAGTTACGTTAAAAGCCACCGTTTACCTCTAGCCAGTCAACGTTGCCATGACTGAGTTATCTAATTGAACTACTAATCCCTAATAGTTCAACTTAAGATTAGTTAAGCCGTTTCTAGTTCAGCTTGTGGAACCACGTTTAGTCGGTCACCGTAGATTGGACGTAGTGCTTGCATCACTTCAATGCGAGTCAACACACCTACCATTACGCCGTTTTCTAACACTGGAAGCATATGTGGTTGGCTTACTTTCATCGCTTTTGCACGCTCTTCTAGAGAAAGAGATGTCAGGCGAGTAGCGAAGCCCATGCTTGTCGTCGGGTACAGTTGCTCTTTGTCGATGCATAGGAACTCAGCAACGTCCACTAGCTTGTCGTTTGCGTCGATTGCCACAACGTCACGGCTCATTAGGTCTACAACTTTTTGGCCTTTAGTTGGGATGTAATCTTGGCACCAAAGGTCAACCATTACGTCATGAACAGAGAAGATACCCACTAGACGACCTTCAACATCGCAAACAGGAGCGCTAACAAGTTGCGCGTCTAAAAGTGTATCAATCGCGACTGATGTTGGCATTTCTACGCTCAGTGTAATTGGTTGAGTGTTCATGATTTGCTTGATAGTAGTTGCTGTGTTCATAGTAATTTCCTTAACTGACGTAATTTCTGTTGTTTGTGTAATAGCGGTAATTTTTGCTGCTTTAAGTTGTGGGCGACGGTAGATGCTCCAGTTCGCTAAGCCGACCAATACTGAACCACCTACGATGTTGCCGATTGTCACTGGTATTAAGTTTGCGGTGACAAATTGCATGACGTTTAGGTCTGCATACTGGGCTGGTGTTGCGCCGATTTGCATCCAGAAGCTTTCTGGTGCGAATGCTTGAATCGTGATGCCTAGCGGAACCATGAACATATTCGCCACACAGTGTTCAAAGCCTGAGCTTACGAACATTGCAACGGGTAACACGGTCATCATTGCTTTGGTCATTGCGTTAGCAGAGCTGAACGTTAACCAAATCGCTAAACACACCAACAAGTTACAAAGCACACCCAAAGCAAACGCTTGAACTGGGGTGTGGTGTAGCTTGTGTTGAGCAATGTTTAAAGCGTTTAAGCCCCATTGCCCGCCATCCAGTTGATACAAGCCTGCTGCGCTTACCAAAGCCAATAGGAACATGGCACCGATAAAGTTGCCGACATACACCTTGCCCCAGATAGACAGCATCTTCGTGAAGGTGATTTGCTTGTTAGCCCATGAGATGCTTGATAACACTGAGCTGGTAAATAGCTCACCACCGCAAATCACAATCAAGATCAAACCCATACTGAAGGCAAGACCGCCGGCTAAGCGACTCAGTCCCCATCCAGCATCAGCGCTGCCCGTGGTTACCGTGATGTAGAATAAAAAAGCAAGCCCGATGAATGCGCCAGCCATGATTGCCAAACTCAATGTCATGCTGCTGGTTTTATTTGCTTTACTTAATGCAAACTTCTCTGCTTCCGCCATCATTTCTGTTGGTGAGAACAGTTGATGATTTTCAGAAGTGCTGGTTGCCATATCCCCCCCTTGAACAATCCGTCATGTGTAATTCCTAGTGTTAATGACCTGGTTAATCTGTAATGGTTAATCAGTAATGTTTTGCAGGGCTCGTTGTGTCCTGCCATTTCAGATTAGGGCGTTGAGGGGTAGAGGTAAAATTGATAATTTTTAGAAACCACATCAAATTTATTGATATAGATTTGGTTACGCGTAGAATGAAATTGATTGCTCATTGGCTTTATAAAAAACGAGCATCAGGACACAAATAATTAAAAGCATTAAGGATGAATTTTGCGTTATTCATTAAAGCAACTCGCGGTATTTGATGCAGTAGCAGACTCCGGGAGCGTTAGTCAGGCAGCAGACAAATTGGCGTTGACTCAGTCGGCAACAAGTATGTCTCTTGCACAGTTGGAAAAAATGCTCGGCAGGCCTTTGTTTGAAAGGCAGGGCAAGCAAATGGCCCTGACTCATTGGGGCATGTGGTTAAGACCAAAAGCGAAGCGTTTACTGCAAGATGCGCAGCAAATTGAGATGGGTTTTTACGAGCAGCATTTGTTGAGTGGCGAACTCAAATTAGGTGCTAGCCAAACTCCAGCGGAACACCTCGTTCCTGATCTCATCAGTATTATTGATAACGACTTTCCTGAGATGCGAATCTCGCTCGGCGTGCAAAGTACCGATGCTGTCATTGATGGTGTATTAGATTATCAATATGACTTGGGCGTTATCGAAGGTCGTTGTGATGACAACCGAGTTCACCAAGAAGTGTGGTGTACCGACCATTTAACGGTGGTTGCATCGGCTCATCACCCGTTTGCGAAGCGTGAACGAGTCAGCTTGGCACAATTAGAACAAGCAAAGTGGGTATTACGCGAACATGGTTCGGGTACTCGCAAAGTTTTTGATAGCTCTATTCACCATTTAATTGGCGATCTCGATGTATGGCGAGAGTATGAACACGTTCCTGTTTTAAGAAGTTTGGTTGCAAACGGCCCATATTTAACGTGTTTACCTTATCTAGATGTCGAACAGTTTGTTGAGTCAGGGCAACTGGTGACGTTGAATGTTCCTGAGCTTGAAATGGAAAGAACCTTGTCCTTTATTTGGCGTGCTGACATGGCAGAGAACCCACTTGCTGAATGTATCAAGCGTGAAGGTAAGCGCATGATGAAAGGCAAACGGTCGATTCTTTAGTCGCTACTCAACACCAATTCTAATAACTAAATATGTTGAATAAGCGATTCCGGTCTCCATCTAGTGATAAATGCACAAGTGCATACATTATTAATGTGATCGTGATCGGCCAAATAAGGGCTATCTTCCCATAGTATGCTTACTTGATTTTAAGTGAGGCTAAATCCGGTTGCGTTCAATTACGTGATTAGGCTTTAGAAATAGTATGAGTACATTAGTCGCGATTTCATTAACAACAGGTATTTTGTCAGGTCTATGGGGATGGATTGCTATCTCTTTCGGCTTATTGTCATGGGCAGGTTTCTTAGGTTGCACCAGTTACTTTGCTTCGCCAACAGGCGGCGTTAAAGGACTAGCAGGTAGCTTATTGACCAACATGACTGGCGTATTCTGGGCAATGGTGATTATCGAAAGCTCAACCTTCGCAGGGTTAGAGATTTTAGGCTACATGATTACTGCTATTGTGGCATTCTTTATGTGTATTCAAGCGAAACAAGCGTGGCTAGGTTATATCCCAGGCACCTTCATTGGTTGCTGTGCGACGTTTGCTGCAGGTGGTGATTGGCAACTTGTAGTGCCATCTTTACTGCTTGGTGGTGTATTTGGATACTTGATGAAAGCAACGGGGCTATGGCTTCACGAGAAATCGACTCAATCTTCGGAAGTTGTTGAACAACACACTAAACAGGCAAAGGCTTAATTCGTTAACCTAACCTTAGTTAGTCACTGTGAACTCTTGCAAGATAACCCCCAATTAATTTGTATATCGATTTATACAGGCACACCGTTTGGTGTGCCTTTTTTGGTTGAGGCGACTAGCTAAATATTTCATCAGTAGAGCAACTGATAGCATCTATAAAACAAATTATGTTTAGGTATTTCCATTCGCCATGGTGATCACGCGTTTTAATGTCCACCTTAATAAAAGCGGAATGCATTCTTGTCCTTGATTCTCGCAATGAGAAACAATGGCGAGTGCAAGGTCGGGTTTTGCATGTTTCTTCAATACCTTGGCAACCACTTTCTTTGGAGGGATAGGGTGATCGTATGGAATCTTAACCATGTCACGGAAAAAGCTCTCAAATCCATTCATATATAGGTAATGCTCGATATCTTTATCTGGCAGTTCGGTGAGTCGATGTCTTTCCTGATCATTACCAAGCTTCGATAGCACCGTTGCTGCGTATTTTTTACCCGCCGCATCGCCGTCAGTTACCACATGCCAATCGATGCCAAACTCTTGCGCGACCTTAATCAGTGCCTTAAGTCCTGATTGGGCGAACTCAATAATCTGCACACCTTCTGCTGCTAGGTTATAGCCACATTGGTTGGCAAGTTCATTGAACAACCAAACCTCGGTTTCACCTTCTACTAATAGCCAACAGCGAGCAAATAGTGCCCCAGAGCGGTGGAAGCGGATATGAAAACCAATTCGTCGAAGTTCATCCTTACTGAAATGGTTCATGTTGAGTTGATTGGCGATGGTTTTGTCTGACTGACGAACCAAGCGACGAATCGATTGAAGTGGGACCGCCGCAAGTAGGTCGCCACTGTTGGTGGTCAGGATTTTCTGCATGGGCAATTTCTGCATCAAGCTCCAAGCCCTTGCCAAGTGTGTTGGGTGCAATCGACCTTCTGGATCTTCAAGGATCAACAGAGGGCGCGCACATCGCCTTAAGTCGTTTGGCCCTTTAGCTTGTAGATAAGCGTTAAGTAACCCCATGAATAATAAGCGAGTTTGTTTGTTCTTGGTCTCTTCGACGAGTTGATGAATACTCTGATCATTGGTACCCGCAGAATAAAGCAATCCGTCTCGCTGTTTTCTAGGGTTACGACGAGAAGTACTTTTGAAAGAAAAATAGTGCTCAATCAAACTTTGCATCGACTCTAGGCTACTGCGCATTTCACCTTTATTAACATGTCCGGGTATCGCCATAAGACGGCGGCAGGTGTTGTCTATTCGTTTTTCTATTCTTGCTTGTCGACCATTACCGTTATTGGCGCCGTTTCCATTTGTTGTGCCATTGCTCGTGTGATGGTTCCCGTTCCCGTTTGAATTTGCATTAGTTGCGTGAACATTAGTCGGCAGGTGAGCATTGTGGTTAAGGGACTTGCCGTTGAAAGGACGATCAAAGTGCCTTGCATCACGCAAACGGATAACGGGATGTAAGGTCATTAATTCTTGAGCAAGCTTTTCTGAATGATGAAGCTTGAGCGGATTACCGTCCAAACCAAGAAATGCATAGTGTGTTGTTGTCTCATACTGTTCTAACGTCGCGCTGATGCGATAGTAGATGCGAAATACGCCAAATTCATCTTGAACCCAAATAGGTTTGAGTTTGCGATAACGACCTGCGTTAAGTTCGCTCTTATCGTTAGCTTTTAAAGCGAGAACAATTTGAAGATGTTGAGACTGCGGGTGTGAAACAGAGTAATCGACATGAAAATCGGTCATTTTAAAGTGATATGGCACACCGTCTGAGGGCAGAATGACGGAAAGGGCATCCAATAATGAAGACTTACCCCAAGTATTTTCACCAATAAGCGTGGTTAGCTCGTCAAACGCGAGTGACATGCGCTTGATACCTCGAAAGCCAGAAATCTCGATTCTTTCTAGTTGCATAGGCTTACTCCTAACGGAAGGCTCTGCTAATTATTTGAAAGCTAACAGATATCTTTAATCATAATCGAAAAATCCAAATCCGGTATGCTCACCTGTCACAAAACCCGTTGTTTATTAATACGGTGCAAAATGAGATTTTTGATCTATCTCGAGTATTTTTTTGCAGTGCAGTTTCATAAAATTCACGATTCTGTCATGATTCTCGACCTAGTATGAAGGGACAAAGAGAGAAGAAAATATGACTAAAAAGAATAAGCCGACAAAAATAGTGTTGGCACACATCAACGACACCCACTCATACTTTGAACCAACCTCGTTACAGCTATCACTTAAAATGAACAACCACATCATTGAACCTTATGTCAGTGCTGGTGGCTTTGCTCGAATTTCAACACGCTTCAAACAAATAGAACAAGATGCCCAGCGTCAGAAGGTTGGAACCTTGTTCTTGCACGCTGGTGACTGCTTCCAGGGCACGTTGTACTTTTCCTTATTCAAGGGAAAAGCCAATGCCGATTTGTTGAATGCCCTTAATATAGATGCCATGACGCTCGGTAATCACGAGTTAGACATGGGTAATGAGCCCGTTGCGATTTTCGCGAAAAGAATCAAATTCCCGCTGTTGGCCGGTAACTGGAATCTATCGAATGAGGATATCAATAAAACTCATACGCTAGCGGACAACGACATTGTTAAGCCTTATCTGCCTGAAACACGAAGTGCTTCTTTTATAACGAAAGAGTTTGATGGCGAGAAGGTCGCAATATTCGGCTTAAGCATCGACAAGATGGCAGGCATCGCTAACCCAGATATCGATACACCGTTTGAAAATGCTTTGGAAACAGCAAAAGGGACCATTGAGCAAATCCATCAAGCAGGTATCAACAAGATTGTGTTACTTAGCCATCTTGGTTACGAAGCTGATTTAGAGTTAGCAGCCAACGTAACAGGTATTGGTGTCATCGTTGGTGGTCATAGTCATCGCTTACAAGGTGATTTCTCTGATATCGGCTTAGTTAAAGATGATGAATACGGTGTGAAAATTGGCGATACCTATGTTGTGCAAGCGGGTTTCCACGCCATGAGCTTAGGACACTGCGAAATCGAGTTCGATTCTCAAGGCAAAGTGACGCACTTCAATGGTAAAAACGAACTGTTATTAGGCCGTCGACTCTTTATAGACGCGAAACTGAGTGAAGTAGGGCAAGACGATGCCCACGATATGGCGTGTGAGTTTTTAAACAATCACCCTAATATTGCAGTGTGTAAGAAAGATCCTGAGCTGCAGAGCATTCTGACGGATAAATACCAGCCGCGAGTTCGAAAGCTTCAGCAACAAGTGATTGCTCATGCAGACACTAAACTTCGCCATGTACGTATTCCAGATGCTAAAGGCCCGAGTCAACTAGCCCCCTTGGTTGCTCAATCATTTCACCATCTAATGAACAAGAAAGGGCATCAGGTTGACTTTGCCATTCACAACGCCGGTGGTGTAAGAAATTCACTGAACAGCGGCGATGTCTCTGTTGCCGATATTGCCGGAAAACTACTACCGTTTGCCGTACCTATTGGTGTGTATGAAGTAAAAGGTGAAACGATCGCTGGCATGCTTGAAGGTGCAATCAATAACGCGATTGATAATGGTGTCGTGGGCACAGGTTCAGGTAGCTTTCCTTATACACATAATTTGAGGTTTTGTTACCACAAAGAAGCGCCTATAGGACACAGGATTCACCATCTAGAAATTCACTCTGATGATTCAGGTTGGCAAGCTGTTTCTCGCAACCGTATTTACCGGGGCGCGTCGTCAGCCTATACAATGAAAGGCAAAGAGGGCTATAACGCTGTGTTGGATATGATCGGTGATGGCACGGTCACCACTGACTCTATGGCAGACTGCTTCATCGAGTTTCTGCAAGACCACCCAGAGTCGCTTCAACTCAATGAACCGTTGAATTGTATGGAGTGTTTTAGATAACTAAAGCTGATACTGATATTTAACACTATTACTTTGGGTTATTTATAAAATTGGCATTGTTTATGCTTTATCTCTGCAGGTCGCCTTCTTGTGGAGATATGCATGGATAAGAAAGATTGGTTAGATGCGGTAGCGGTTGTCGGTTGGGTATCAGTTTGGTCAGCGTTAGTGTATTTAATACCTGCCGCAGGGCTGTAAATTGCTCTTTTTGCAACTTCATTACGCAGTGCAATAGTGTGTTTGACTTGCGAATTTATTCTTAGAATCAATTCGCGTGTCTATTTGACAAAGTGGCATCAATCAGAAAGGAGCGTTTGCTCCTTTTTTGCTTTTTCCGTGCAAATTTATATAGACGAAACACAACCAGAGGATTATTATCCACGCGTTTGGGGAGTAGTTAGCGCAAGTTTACATATCGTCATCTCGTTAGGCCAAGAGTCTATCCGGTATGTAAAAGTGAAATCCCATATTTCACTTCAACGAGACCAACGCAATCACAGTCAAGATCCGTAATGGAGCTTGATATGCTTTGTTTGCGGAAGGTCTTTGTACAGTTCTTCCGCCCGGAGGAATAATGAACTCAACTCAATCTCTATTATCTACAAATAGTGAATCCTTTTTTTCATCGCCAATCATGACGACTTATGCGGGCTTTTTCCTGCTAACGGTTATTCTCGTCTCTATTGATATCTATCAGACTCGTGGCGGTAACGTTACTATCAAGAAAGCGGCAATCTGGAGTGTTTTCTGGTTTGTACTTGCGTTTTTGTTTGCTGGCTCGATTTACCTATTTTGGGACATTTATGCGCCGAACAGTGACTACACAGCGCAAAAAGCAACCGTGTCATTCATTACGGGTTACTTGTTAGAAAAATCCCTTAGCGTAGACAACTTGTTTGTTTTTGCGATGATCTTTGCTCAATACCAAGTTCCTGAGCATCTAAGACCTCGTGCGCTTCTTTGGGGCGTAATTGGTGCATTGGTGCTTCGTGCAATTATGATCGCACTAGGCGCACAGCTATTGGCGGAATATCACTGGGTGCTTTACGTGTTCGCTGCGTTCTTGATTGGTACAGGTATTAAGCTGGCATTAGACAAGGGCGAAGAGGAGAGTGTGAATACTCTGCCTGAAAAGCTACTTCGTAAAGTGATGCCGGTAACAGAGGACTTCCATGGCCCTGCATTAATGGTTAAACAGGGTGCTAAATGGGCATTCACTCCAATGATGTTGGTCATCGGTGCGATCGCAGTCATGGACGTTATGTTTGCATTAGACTCTATCCCTGCGATCTTTGCGGTAACACAAGAACCGTTCTTGGTACTTGCGGCTAACGTGTTTGCGTTACTTGGTCTTCGCTCGTTGTATTTTGTACTGCAAGGTATGATGGACAAGTTCATCTATTTGAAACCCGCGCTTTCATTCATCATGGTGTTCATTGGTGTGAAAATGCTTCTGGTTGATAGCGAGTGGGCTATCCCAACTTACTGGTCATTGGCGGTATTGGTTTCTACGATGACGATTGCGGTTATAGCGTCGGTTTATGCGAAGAAGCCAGGCATTGAACAAGCAAATTAAAAACAAATATAACTTATCGAAAAGTCGATAATGAACACGTGGCTGATGAAGTGGAAAATTTATTTATGTAAATTTTCTGTGACATTGACCACTGTTGTTTGCGGGGTATTTGTACTAAATGCATGATATAAACACTATATTGAATTTGTACTCACATAATCTGCATATCTATTTTGTGGCATTGTTAATGGTTTGTTTTATTAGAAAAACTAATCCCAAAATCTAATTTTAGTCATTTTTTAACCTGCAAAAGATCACCTATTATTCTTGTCATCAGAACGAAACACATTAATAAATTTATAGAGAGGCAATCATGGCTCAAGCAGTACAAATGAATACTATCGCTGTTCCTAACTCTATGGATAAGAAAACCTACTCGGTTAACTTCAAAGGATTGATTGCACACATTTTCGATATTCTTTTCGTAGACAACTCTCCACGTAGTTACTACGCAAGCGACCTATCTGGTCACATGCAACGCGATATCGGTATTAACCGTTAATCTCAGCGTTAACATGTAAATATAGAATTTTAAGAAAACGCCAGCCTCTAAAGCTGGCGTTTTTGTATCTGAAATAAACTCAATCTCTTCGTAAACTAAGCACCTGAAAGAAAAACCTAGGCATAACGGTCTGTATTTGAGCGCCATTCAATTCGCTTTGTACAAGGATCTCGGTATGTCACACGCCAAACGCAATTCATCATTGATTAAACTTTGTTTATTTGCCTTACCGATCGGCTTCTATTCCTCAGTGTCGCTTGCACAAACCTGGAGTAATGAAGGCCAGCCCGCACAGGTTATCGAGCTCTTCACCTCTGAAGGTTGTTCAAGTTGTCCTCCCGCTGATGCGTATCTAAGTACATTTGAAGATGACCCACAACTGTGGACACAAGTCATTCCTCTCGCTTATCACGTCGACTATTGGGACTACCTCGGTTGGGGGGATAAGTTCGCGAGCAAGGCGTTCAGTCAGAAGCAACAACTGTATAAAGCTTACGGCTTAACAAGTGGGGTTTACACGCCGGGCTTTGTTGTCGATGGAAAAGAGTGGCGCGGTTACTTTAACTGGTTAGACAGAACGCTACCTTCTCTTAAACAACAAAATAACCCCAAGCTAACGGTCAACCATAAAGGCGATACGTTCAGCGTAAGTTACGAAGGCAAAGGTGATTATGTGGCACATATCGCTCTATTGGCGATGAACGAAGTCACCAGCGTTAAGGCGGGCGAGAACAGGGGTAAGAAACTCGAACATGATTTTGTTGTGGTTTACGATGGTTATCAGCGTGGTGAGTCTGAATGGCAATTTAATATCAATTTTGAGCCACTTGTCGCTACACCAGACGCAGTCGCTGTTTGGTTAACCGAGCCGAATTCGTATGCACCGGAACAAACGGTAGCAGGTTGGCTGAACTAACTGCAACCCACGACAATTGTGTAGCTGGAATACTCTTAGACGAAGTTGGTACGGCGAGTATCGAGGTTCTCACATCGATAACTTCGCTTCTGACGGATATTAATCAGTGAAATAGAAGCGAAAGGGCGATTTAGTTACGTAATACTGCTGAAATACGTTAATATAGCGCGCTATTATTTTAGCTTTGAGTTCCTGCAATTAATGACTAACACCACTACACCAACCAACTTCTCTGATCTTGGCTTAATCTCTCCTTTGATGGCTCGTTTATCTGAGCTTGAATACCAACAGCCAACGCCTATCCAAGCGCAAGTTATTCCAAGTGTGTTAGCAGGACGCGATTTAATTGCAGGCGCAAATACCGGTTCAGGTAAAACCGCAGCATTTGCACTTCCACTGTTACAAAAGATTCATGAAGATGCCCCTCTGGACCGTCGTTCAGGCAAAGGTAACTTTGTTTCTGGCCTTATCTTGGTTCCTACTCGTGAACTTGCTAAGCAAGTGGCTGACAGCGTTAAATCTTACGCTGTGCATTTCAATGGCGCGATTAAAACGGTTTGTGTGTTTGGTGGTGTATCGGTAAACACTCAAATGCAGGCGCTACGTGGCGGCACTGATATCTTGGTGGCAACACCGGGTCGTCTGCTTGACCTTATTTCAAGCAACGCTATCAAGCTAGACAAAGTGAAAACGTTAGTGCTTGATGAAGCTGACCGAATGCTAAGCCTAGGTTTTACCGAAGAACTTGATGCAATCTTGAAGCTCTTGCCGAGCAAAAAACAAACCTTGTTGTTCTCTGCAACTTTCCCAGAGCAAGTTAAAACGCTGACTCACGAACTTCTAAGCGATCCAATTGAAGTTCAACTTCAAAGTGCCAATGCGAGCACACTGGTTCAACGTGTATTCGAAGTAGAAAAAGGTCGCAAGACAGCGTTACTCGCACACCTAATTCAACAACATGAATGGCGCCAAGCTCTGATCTTCGTTAATGCGAAGAACAGCTGTGAGCACCTAGCAGACAAGCTTTACAAGCGCGGTATCATCGCAGAAGTATTCCACGGCGATAAAGGGCAAGGTTCACGTACTCGTATCCTAGAAGATTTCAAATCTGGCGAGATTGACGTTCTGATCGCGACAGACATCGCGGCACGTGGTCTGGATATTGAGAAGCTTCCAGTGGTAATCAACTTTGACTTACCGCGTAGCCCGTCAGACTACATGCACCGTATCGGCCGAAGTGGTCGTGCAGGTGAAGTTGGTCTTGCGTTATCTCTGATCGATCACGAAGATTACCACCACTTCAAAATCATCGAGAAGAAGAACAAGATTCGTCTTGAGCGTGAGCAAATTGAAGGCTTTGAAGTGGATGAAGAAGCGACAGCTGAACTGATCGCAGCACTAAAACCTGTTGCGCCACCGGCCGGTACTGGCAAGAAGAAAAAGAAGAAGAAAGCTCCAAAAAACCAAGATGTGTGGCTGAACAACAACTGATCTTGAGTCAGCAAGCCATATAAATCAGCAAGCCATATAAATCAATAAGTAATAGACATTCAAAAGGTGCTTAATTGCGCCTTTTTTGTGTCTGTAGGGCTGGGATTTGAGTCGTTAATAAACGACTGTTGCGGTGTTAAACAACCCGATAATCCGTTCGAAGGATAGCGTCCTCCATAAGAGATTCGGCGATTTAACGCTTTGCTCATAACCTGTTCGGGTTTTGAGCAATTGGGTAACCGCGTGAAGACCTCGATTAAACAATTAGTGCTGGCCACTTCATTTTTCCTGTTTACCCAACACTCTTCTAGTGCTGCTGAATTTGAGGTTAAAGGGGTTAATAAAACTCTCACCGAAAATGTAGAATTATATTTAGAACCTTTAGCCGATGTTCCTGCATCACAGCTATCGAAAACGAAGCTATCTAAACGTATTCAAGATGCACTCAACCCTTATGGTTATTATCACCCACAGCTCGATATCGACCTCAATGATTCTGATAACGTGATCATTAACATCGATTCTGGTCCTGTCATGCGCATCGCAGAATCGATAGTAAAAATAACAGGTGAAGCTAGCCTAGATGCGGAGTTCATCAATATACTCAATCAAAGCAAGTTAGGCTCAGGTTTAACTTTGTCTCACCAAGAATACGACCAAACTAAGCGTGCGATTTTCTCTTTAGCAAAGCGGAAAGGTTATTTTGACGGCAGGTTTATCGAGTCAAAGATTGAAGTTATTCCTAGCGAGAACATCGCGAATATACACTTGTATTTTGCAAGTGGTCCACGCTACAAGTTCGGTTCTATAAGTATTCCTGATGATGGGGTTGACCCTACTCGTATCGAGAAAATACCCACCTTTAAAAAAGGTGATGACTTTGACACCATCAAGTTAGGTGAACTGCAATCTGATTTGTCAGACACTCAATGGTTTCGAAGTGTCATCGTACATGGTGACTTTGACAAACTTGATGACAACCTAGAAGTTCCAATTGAAATCATTGCCGAGCCAAGTTCTCGAAATATCGTGCAGGTCGGTGGCGGCTATTCTACAGATCTCGGTTTACGCGCCTCTCTCAGTTGGTCAAAGCCTTGGTATAACCGGAGAGGCCACAGCTTTGAAACACAGACATATTTGTCTGAACAGGAGCAATCACTTCAGTTGGGGTACAAAATCCCCACAGAGAAAGTCACAACGGATTACTTTGGTATTCAGTTTGAATCGAAACGAATTGATCATCGAGATACCAATAGCTTTACAAACGATCTTAAGTTCGAACGTTACTGGCAATTAGACAGTGATTGGCAAAGCACCATTTATGTCAAATACTTGCACGAACAGTACCGTCAGGCGTCTGAGGAAGAGCAATCGCAATTGCTGTTACCTGGCATCAGTTTTTCTCAGGTTGATCGTAAAAATGATCAGTTGGAGCTCAATCATCGACACATCTATTCTGTCGAGTATTCTGACCCTAGTCTGTTCTCTGACTCAAGGCTGTTGCGGTTGGAAGGAAACAGTGTCCTTTCATGGGATATTAGTGACAGGCAGAAGCTCCATTTCCGCTCCAACGTAGGCATCAACATTGCCAAATCATTATCTGATGTGCCGTCGTCACTGCGGTATTTTGCTGGTGGCGATGGAAACCTGCGAGGTTATGGTTACGAATCTATCTCCCCTAGAGACGAGAATGGTGAACTAACGGGGGCACGTTATATGTTAACTGCTGGGCTCGAATATCAGCATCAAGTCTATCGTTCAATTTGGTTGGGCGCATTTCTTGATGTGGGTGATGCATTTGATCAACAAGCGGATTGGAAGCGTGGGACGGGCGTGAGTTTGATTTGGAACTCACAGTTAATACCAGTTAAGCTCGATTTTGCTTACGGCTTAGATGCGCCTGAAGGCGACGAATTTCGTATTCATTTTTCCTTTGGTACTCAATTCTGATTTTTGTACGCTGTTTATGCACTCGCGAGGATGCGAACCATCTAATAGGATTCAAGTAAATCGAAAGAGCGTAATAACCTTTGTGCTTTAGCAAACACAAAGGTAAAAACAATGAAAAAGCTACGATTCGGTGTATTTGGTAATATGGGCCCTGAAGCAGATGCTCTGTTCCAAGATATCGTCGCCAAGAAAGAAATTGAACACGGCGCACTTAAAGACTAAGACCACATGGCCATGATAGTGGTGAAAAACTCAGATATCCCCGATCGATCTGAAGTGATTAACGAAGGCGGTACCGATCCTGTGCCTGAACTGATTGAGTCAGCGTGCATTTTAGAACATGCCAATGTTCAGTTTGGCGTAATGACCTGTAACACCGCTCATTACTTTAGACCTGAGGTTCAAAAGCACACCAACGTTTATATCGTCGACATGCTCAAACCACCGTTGATCAAATCAAAGAGCAGAACTCTGAATCTGTTGTTGGTATTTTATGTACCAACGGCACATACAATTCGGGAATCTATGATCGTTACCTAACGGACGCGAATCTGGTGTTCGTTAAGCCAGATTCCTTTGAGCAAGAGCATAACGTGCATAGTGCTATCTATGGTGAAGTAACCGGTGAGATGACAGAGTGTGGACAAGCAATCCGAGAAACCAACGGGATCAAAGCGGGCGAGTTTGAGCGTAATGCCGCACTGCTTGCTGTAGCGATTCAATCCATCGTAGAGAAGGGCGTTGATACGGCTATTTGGGGATGCACGGAACTTCCTTTGGTTAGAAACCAACTTGAAACGGCATTTCCAACAGTCACTTTTATTGATCCTATGGAAGCGGTAGCTGAGCGTGTCGTTGATATTTACCGTCTCGCTGAGCAATATGTGGAGCGTGGACATGTGGATTACAACATTAATGATGTTAATTCGATCTTCACAACGCTTGATATGGTGAACTACGTAGCCCAAAGAGCGATGACCTACCGTCTATAAGCTCAGATACGTGTATTTGAAACATGAGAAAGCCGCGAATTACGCGGCTTTTTTACATTTGGACTGGAGAAAATTAAAAATTAAGATTCGAAGCTGAACACTTAAAGCTCGAACTCGCCATTCATTTTTCGAAATAACCAATCAGGTACCTTGTTCCATGAACTGTAGTTCGGGTTCTTAGTATGGATTTGTTCCTCTGAAGCCCAGATGGTGTCACCTGATTGTTCTCGCGACACAGCCCAGAACAACTCCTCTTTCTGACGTGTTAAGTAGTGTGTCACTTGCTTCGCAAACTCTTCACTGTCAACCAACACCCCAAACTCAACGTTGAGAAAGTCTGATCTTGGATCGAAGTTAGAAGAGCCAATATAGGTGACACGCTCATCTAAAATTACTGTCTTGTTGTGGTAGTAGGTATCAACATGAAAGTAGTGATCATCATTGATCGCTTGGCTTTTGTACTCATAGATACTTACGCCCTTGTCGAGTAGAGTCTCACGGTGTTTTTCGTAATACGCAGGCACAAAGCCCGAATCATTAGAAGCCGATGAATTCGTCAGTAAGGTGACTTCGGCTTCGCTCTCTCTAAGTGCATCGACGAATACAAACTTGTTATCGCTTGGCACCATATAAGGCGTAGAAATAATAACCTTAGAAGGTGTCGGTACTTTTTGCTTCATCAAGTGTTCAATACGTTGGCGAAAGTAGGGCTTGTTGTCATTGAGTTTCTCCAGTGAGTCAAATACCGGCGTGACAGAGGCTGAAATGAACTTCGGTTGGTTTAAGCTCTTTATCTGCCTTTCGACTTCAGACGTGATCAATGCTTGATTCTTTTCACCTTTGTTCAACGCTTTGGTGAACGCTTGGTATTGCTCTTTCTCTTTGATTTTAATGCGTTCTTGAATTGGCACTACATGCTCACTGTTCCACAACGCTTGGTAGTTTCGGTCGAAAGCAGCAATCACGTCGCCTTTAAACAGCACATCCATATCAAAGAAGTTGGCACTTTCGCTGTAGCCAAAGTAGTCATCACCGATGTTGCGCCCACCGAGGATCATCGATTGGTGATCAACGTTAAAGTATTTCTCATGCAGCCGATTATCTAACTGTTTTTGATGAGTAGAGAAGTTGAGCGCACGACCAATCCAGCCAGCTTTACGTGACTCAAAAGGGTTGAACAGTCGAATCTCAATATTGGGGTGTGAGTCTAGCTCGGCCAACCATTTGTCATTGAATACCAACAAGTCATCCAGTGTGAGGCGCACGGCCACATCGCGGTCAGCGGCGTGTTTCAGCTCGTTTAACAGCATCAGACCCAGAGTGTCGTTTTCCCAAGAGAAGTAGGTCATATCAATAGAGTGTTGTGCTTGGCGAACCAGATCAATGCGGCGCGCAAAGGCTTCAGGTGCACTAGGGATCAAATAGATTTGAGCTTGATGTTCTGTGCTTTGCCAGTTAGCTTCGAAGTCGGGTTCAACATCGGGGTAAGGTTGGGCGCAGCCAGTAACTAAGATCGACAAAAATAGCACTATCAGCGCGTGAATACGTGTGAAGTACATTGTGATGTTCCGTAAAAATAGGGTATAGGTGACAATGGCCAGACAACTGGCCATTGTGGGAGTGATTGGTGACTAAGCGTTAGTTCTGGTTAGGAACTTCGTAATCAGGCATGTATTTTAAGGTTAGCCCAAGATCATTTAAGCCTTGAAGTCTACCGTTAGGCATACTGCCATCTTCAGATTCGTTGAATAGAGCATCCCAATCGTCTTCAATGGTTATTTGACCATCACCATCGACGAACAGTACGTTATCTTGTTGCTGGCTGTACTCATAGTCTGTAAACAGATTGTCGCTGAACCATAGGCGAGACATGTCGTTCATCAGAGCTTGGTCTTTTGAACTTAGGCTCACTTCTGAACCGTCTAGTTTATAAGGTTTGTTGAAAATAAACGGCAGTTCTGAACCACCACAAGCACCGGAGATACAAGCAAGCGTTTTTATCACACCAATATCTAAATCGGCTTTTTCACCTTGAGTGTTGTATGTCCAAACGTTGAAGCTAGGCTTGAACGCAAAATGGTACATTGAAACTGGCGCGTATACATCTGCATTTTCAGTCGAACGAATCGCTTGGTTACGTGCTGGCGCTTGGAATAGCATGTCATTCATCAGCATTTTGAACTCAGACATGTTCTGCGTTGCACCACCCAACTGATTTTCCGACACAGGTTTGTAGTCTGCCAGTTCCAGTAATTCGTTGCTCATTTCAGAGTTAACTAGGCCAAAAAACAGCTTGGTCACGGCTCCATAAGCGGTTGCATCATCGAGGTTGATTTGTGCTTGAACCTCTTCAGCAGACATTGCTGACACCATATCGATAACACGTTGCTTATTGCCATCAAGTTGCAGCCATACCGCGAGCTCTAAACCTTGATTCTCTTCGCTTAGCGATTCAAAAGTACCGTTGTCTACATCTTCCTTTAATAGCTCCAAAATGGTTGGAATTAGGAATGTCAGACTAGGCAGCATAGCCATCGTATCCGCGTCTTTTTCATTGTTACCAATGACTGTCGGTACAGAAAAATCTTCTGATATCGGTTGGCTGGTCAGGTGTAAACCTTGATTTGTACCATTGCTGTCAATATATGGTGCAAATGGCAATAAATTCGACATTGGAGTATTGTTATCATCATTTATGACCCCTAACACACTGCCTTCAACCCAATTTAGTACCTTGTTTACAGGTGAAAGTAAGGTGTTACGTTGCGCATCGAGAATCTTGTCTAGTGTTAAATTTTGTTGCTGCTCGATAGAGTCATCTGCACATACAGTTACAGGTGCTAAAGATGGCTGATCATCAGCGATAGATTCTAAAGTATCTTGAATATCCTCTGGCAATATGTTTAAAGCCAGTATAGCTTTTAAAGCGACTTTCAAGCCATTCACCTCTTTCTTCGTATCGGTTGTCTCTAATGCCTCGCATACAGCAACACTACTATTTTGTGCTGTTGCATTGCTTTTATATTCAAAACCGTATGGGTTACTCTGCATAATAGCGCGTTCAAAGTACTTTACGTCACCATCAGCATTAACTATCGAATCGACTACGTTATCTTGTTGAAGTATGCCAACCGACATCGCTCCTGAACCTTGGCCCATCAAAGTGACGTTTCCAGCATTACCACCAAACTTATCAATATTCTGGTTAACCCACTCCATAGCACGCTTTTGGTCACCAATACCAAAGTTACCACCAGTTTCGTCTTCAACCCACATTGAACCCAGTAAGCCTAAACGATAGTTAAATGTCACGTAAATAAACGGGTTACCTTCGTCGGCGCCTTGCGCTACAACCGTATCACCTTGGATGAGCGACTCTGCACCAGAACCGTATTCGAAATCACCACCGTGGATGAATACATAAACCGGTAGATCTGCATCAGCATCTACGCCTGCTGGGCGCCAGATATTGAGGTTAAGGCAGTTCTCATCTTGTGTTTGTGTTGTCGTTTTTAGTTGAGGACAAGCATAACCGAACTGAGTCGCATCCAAAGTACCTTCAACAAGGTTTACAACTTCACTGTGTTCAAAGCGCTGAGCCTCTGCATATTGAATCCCTTTGAAAGATTCAACGGAAGCCAGTTTGTCGTCTTCGGTATTCGAAGTTATAACCAGTTCTTCTATCGTCGCTTTAATCGTTACGTTACCGATTTGAGCATCAAACGGTTTAGCCGGTGCCGGAACTAACGGTTCGGGCTTGTCTGGGAATGGAACAGTAGGGGCACTATCAGTATCGCAACCTGCTAAGGCAGTAGTAATAGTAAGAGCGATCATTGAACGGTATGCAATAGTCATAAAATGAGTTTCCACAATAGTATTCGGCGTAGTCTGTTTCATCGCTATCTGCGTAGATAACAGAACTACAAAATTTCTTATTAAGAACAACCTGGTTTAAGGGCTAGGCTGGTAATCAAAGTTCGGTGACTAGAATCGGTAGCCAAGATTCAGCGTTACAGCCGAACGAGTTTCGCCTTTGTTGTATAACATGGTCATGTTGTAGTTTTTGCCGATCTGCTTGTTAACACCTGTTAGGAATGCCCACTGGTCGATATCGACGCCAACGTCATAATCAAATTCGATGTCGTCGGTTTTTACGGTGCCTTGCATACGTGAATTTAAACCTTGGTATTCAGCACCCACGAAAAACTGAGCTCGATAATCAACTAATTGGTAACCCAGCATGGGTTGAACCGTGACAATGCCATCTCCCCAATCGTCCATTCCTTTTAGGCGTGTTTGTGAATAGGTACCTGTGACTGAGGCAAAGAACTCTTTGTAACCAACAGATAATGTGGTGCCCGCGCCGCGTAAGTCATATTCAAGATGAAGTGGTACATTCAAACGACCACTGTTACATAAGGCAGAGACACCTTCGCAAAGTGCGTTACCTAGCCCTGGCAATTTGTTATTGAGCTTGTCTTTTAAGTATTCACCTGCGGCGCCGGTATAAGAGGCGTCAATATTCGCATCAACGTTTACCTTTCCTACGTACCCGAATACATTCCAGAATGGCAAGATATTTACGTCGCCGCGTATCGAAACACTTTCCGCTTTGACCGTCGCAACACTGTCTTCCGGGTCAAATAAATCATTCAAGCGCACTCCACCAATCACGTAATCTGTCATGGGTATATCCATATCTTGATTGCGATAAGCCACTGATACGCCGAATGGAAGGGGTAAATCGATACCTTGACGACGCACCATGTCACCCATTAAAGGGAATACTCGATCTAACTTAACACTCGCTTCTTGCATACGAGGATCTGAAACTTCTTTTAGACGCTCTTCATGCAGGACATTAACGCCGTTGTCGTCTTCATAAATTGCGACGGGTTCAGTTACAGCGCTCATGGTCATCGGTTTCGTTTTAGACGTACCCTCGATGTTAATTGTCTTACGTTCAATAACGACTTGACCAGAGTCTAACGTTTGGAAATCAATCACTTGGTAATAGGTATCGACTTTTGACTTACCAAGATTAAATGGCTTGTCGTTGGTGATTACCATGCGTTTTGGTGTGCCGCCTACAAGTTCAATATCAACATTCAAGAAACGGAAATAGGCGATGTCTTGTGGTAAGCCGTATTTCGAATAGTTGAAGCTAATGGTCACGTCGCCGTTGTCTTTTTCATTGACTTTCACTGACGATGGATCGAAGCTTTCTGCATAATTTCTTAGTCGATACTCAGTGCGCGTAAACTCTTCAATTTCATCGATCAGTTTTTCGTTTTCATCCAGCTCTTGCGGGTTGTATTTGATGCGCAGGTCGATGTTGCCTTTGCTGTCTGTGTTTTTTATCAGATAGACGCTTGAGTCACGAACCTCATCGCCAATTTGTATGGTTCGATGTGCGTGTTCAACTAGGTGTTCGCCCTGTACGAGCGAACTGATTGCTAGCTTTGGTAAATCATGACTGATGCCATATTTGTCAAATAGTGCTCGACCTTTTTCCATAACTTCGCTGTAAGTCTTGGTTTCTGCCGCAGACGCAAAATTGGGGGTGGTAAGTAATAGGGCGCTCGCTAACACAGAAAGAGTATGGGTCTTACAGGCGCTGGTGCGTATTTCAAAAAAACTCATGACGGTTTCCACGCTGAGTGGCCTCAAACCTTCGAGACTCAAACAGTCGATGTAATACTGAACGTCGTGTTCAGTTGTTATGTATTTATCCGTTAGGATTGCTAGTGTGAATGTCGCGACTAAAAATGCATTGCGTCAATCAATGAGAGGATTTTAAGAGGAGGTGGCAGATCGCGTTAATCGCTTTTGATGGACGCTATCCTCACTTAGTAATAATTAGCGTTAATCAATTGATTTATAATGATTTTCAATAGATAAAAAAACGGCCTGTGAAGTAAAAATACTTGGCAGACCGTTTTGTTGTGAGTTGTTAAGCGCATTTAGTTCTAAGCAGTTACCCTCACTCTAAATAGATCAGTAAACAACTTCGCTATCATCAGAATAATCAAAATGTTTACGAGCATCAAAAGTGGCGTTTCAATTCCATAAACAGGTGTGAGGTTGAGCGCACCAGATGTGAGAACAACTAATAAGTTAATACCCAATATTCGGTGTACCATGAGCTTAGGTGTCGCGAACACTTTCCATATCACCATAATGTTAAGGAAGTAGAATAGTCCCAGCTCCCATAGTTCTGTCATTAATGGCATCACAAAGATGTATTGCAACAGAACCACCGACCCTGTACCCAACACACCATAAAAAGCGTCCTTAATAACGCTTGGTGGCATGGTCGGCACCATAGAAGAGAATACACCGGCTAACATAGGAAATATGAAACCACCTGGAACTGGAAGATAAATCCAAATCAACAGCGATGTGATAAACATCGACACGCCTTGCAGCACTTTGCGCCCATCTTCATTCAAATGTTCAACAAACGTGCGATGTGCATGATGCCAAGACACGTCTTTATGATCACCTATGACATTGAGTTCACCCTCAACAAGAGATTGTTCTGGTGTTAATACATCGAACGTCTTCAAGTTGTGAGTAAGAACTGCCCATTGGATATCTAAGTCTGATTCGCTGTTACTTTGTTTGAGTAATGTATCTTGGATATGTGCCATTTCATCGATACGCAAGCGCCATGTTTGGATGTTCTCTTTAAGGTGGTAGCTTCCGGTCAGTGGCAGATCTAAAAGTTGATACAGCTTATCAATATTCGCGGTGTTGCTTTCAAGTGCGGCAATGTCGATGTTGTCTGTTTTTTCCATCGCATCTAACAACGCTTGTTTACTGGTTTCGAAACGTTGTACAAAGTTGAGTTCAGTATTCACAGGCCACACGATGCGATACACAATAGAGAACACAACAACACCTAATAGTGTTTCTTGAAGTCTAAGTACAGCAAAGTGAAAGGTGGTTTGGTTATCAAACCCGCCCATACAAGCAACAATCGAACACACGGTAAATCCTATTGAAAAGATGTAGCCGTATTTCTCGTCACTAGACATGAAAATACAAGTGCCTAAGAACACGGTAAGAAATGTTAGAAACAAAAATCGATCTTGTGAAAACATCGCAATGAGGAAAAAGGCATAACCGGTCCCTAACAAGGTTCCCATTAACCGGTTATGGCCTTTGTTTATTGAATGGGCGAAGCTCTCGTTCAATGCCATCACTGCGACGGCTATCGCAGCCCAATACGGTTTTTCCCAACCAAACCACAACGCTAGGCAGATTGCGATAACGATAGAGAGTGCGACTTTAATCGCGTCTTTAGTCGATGCAGTGAACATAAGAATCACCTAGCTATTTTTGATTATTTTGATCGAGGCAGTCATACCAACACGCAGTTGTACGTCTTCTGGTATTTTGTCTAACTTCACTTTGATAGGGATGCGTTGAGCTAGGCGTATCCATTGGAAGTTTGGATTCACGTTTGGCAATAAATCATTACCTGTGCTGCCGTCTTGCTTCGCGATACCAAAACCAATACTTTTGATATGTCCTTCTAGCTGAACATTGTTGTGCATCATTAAGGTCACATAAGCAGTGTCCTGAGCATCGACACCGACTAAATCAGTCTCTTTGAAATAACCTTCAATCCAGAAGCTATCTTCATCAATTAGCGCAACCACAGGTGAATTCGCGACAACTTGAGAGCCAACACGTAGGTTCAGATTGGTGATATAGCCGTTAGTAGGCGCATATACCTTGGTGTACTCAAGGTTGAGATGTGCTTCTTCTACGTTCGCTTTTGCCAGTTCGACATTTGCGGCGCTGGTTTCTACCGCGTTGTTCAAGTTGTTTAGTGTCAGCACGGGCACGGCACCGGGCGTTCTTTTCTCTAAATTCAACGCGCGTTGCTCTTCGTTTTTGGCTTTGGCGAGTAGGGCAAATGCTTGTTTTTGAGTCGCAAGTGCTTTTCTGTAGGTCGCCTTGTAAATACTCGGATCGATCTCAAAAAGAAGATCGCCTTTTTTTACCTTCGAGTTGTCTTCGACATGCACTTCAATGACTTGACCCGTGACTCGAGGTGTAATCGAGACGATATAAGCGCTGACTTGTCCGTCTCTGGTCCATGGGTTACTTGAGTACGACTGGTAATAGCTATAAACCACAGTTCCCGCAGCAGCCAATAATAAAAGTGTGATGAGATAACGTTTGATCACAGTAAGTGCCTCAAAAAATGGTAATAAAATGGCCGATAGCGCCAGTAAAAATCACGATCAAGCTCAGTTCTGCTATTGCAGGAAAGGCGACGTACTTATGAAGGCCAAACCGTGTCGCGATTGACCCTGTTAGCATTGTCAGTATGTAAGCCAGTGCGATAACCAATAACAGCGGTGGGAAGTAGACTTCATCCCACACAAGCTCATGCGGCATGGTATTCATGGTTCTGTTCTCTATTTGTTTGATGAATGCAACGATAACGGAGTTCGATTTATTGTGATAATCGCTTATAGAGGATCGTACCCATCAAAATCCAACTTTATTCGGTGATTATGCCAACTGCCTCTTTGTTGAGAGCCGTAAGCCAGTAAAACAACGGTAGGTAGGTTGTCGTTCTTGAAGTGGAAACACTTAATTGAAATTGATTTCGAAAATCATCTACTTTTGCCGATTTAAGATAAATCCATTTAAACCAATCACTTAAGGTGTAAATTGCACTTCAAAAACTATGCGAACAGTTAAAGTGATGATTTGATCCATCAAATGGGATTACATAATAAAACCTTTTGTTCTTAATATTCGGTTCGAAGCAACGAGATGCTTTATTTATTTTGAATAATCCAACAAATATCATTATTAAGTTATTAGTTAGATTATTTACTCCTTATATTTAGTAACAAGAGTAAATTTGTCATGGACATTATTTCTAATCTGTTTGACATGGCACCATTTGTCGCACTATTTATTACACTCTCATTGGGTTATATGGTTGGTAAAATTACTATCGGCCGATTTGTTTTAGGCGGTGTGGCCGGAACATTATTAATGGGCGTAATTATTGGGCAATTTGGTGTTCAGATTGATCCCGGCGTAAAAAGTATTTTCTTTGCGCTCTTTATTTATGCTGTGGGTTATCAAGGCGGCGCACAATTCTTTAAAGCGCTTAACTTTAGAACCATCAACATTCTGTTGTCTGCGGTTGTTATGACGGTTTCAGGCTTATTGTGTGTACTTGCCGCTGCGTGGTTGTTTGACTTAGATAGAGGTACTGCTGCGGGCCTAGCTGCCGGTGGTTTAACTCAGTCTGCGATCATTGGTACTGCAGGCGATGCGATCGCCCGTTTGGGTGGTGTGTCTGAAGAAGCCAAACATCTGATGCAAACTAACGTTGCTGTAGGTTACGCTGTAACATATATCTTTGGTTCATTAGGTCCAATCTTGATGGTGACTTGGGTATTCCCAACGTTGATGAAGTGGGACATTCGCTCTGAAGCAATTGCGTTAGAGGAGAAAAATTCTAACGGTAAACGTGATTTGGCAGATGGCGAATTTAACGCAGTCACAGCTCTAGTGACACGTGCTTTTAAAGTCACTCACGACGATAAACTGGTTGGAAAAACACTCGCGCAATTGAATCAATCATCACTTGCTGCGTGTATCGAACTTATTGAACGCGACGGAAAAGAGCTGAGTGCAGACAAGTTCACAGCACTTAAAGCGGGCGACCTTGTTGTGGTTACCGGCCGTAGAAATGCGGTTCATGAGCTACAGAGCAAGGCGCAAAGTAATGAAGTCGCATTACCGGAAAGCTATGAAGTTATTGAAGAAAATCGTCAACTTATCGCTGACAATCGCAAACTGATTGGTCGTTCGCTAAGAGAGATCAAAGATAGCTCAAATCAACGTTCGTTCCGTGGTGTGTATGTTACAGACTACATGCGTGCTGGTGCTTCAGTCGCCATTACTGATGATCTGATTGTTCAGAAAAACGACGTTATTCAATTAACAGGCACCGCACAAGACATCAACCGAGTTGAAAAGCACATCGGTAAGCGTATGGGTTCAGCAACCATGACTGATTTCATCGTACTGGGTTTCGGTATGGTACTGGGTCTACTTATTGGCTTAATTAGCTTCAAGATTGCAGGCATTCCCGTAACGATTGGTTCTGGTGCAGGTTGTTTGATCTCAGGCTTGCTTGTTGGCTGGTTACGTAGCCGAAACCCACATGTGGCTCAGTTCCCGGTAGGTGCAGCAAACTTCATTCGTGACTTTGGTCTAGCGGCATTTGTAGGCATTGTTGGCCTCCAAGCGGGCCCTCAAGCGGTTGATACCATCAAAGAACACGGCATGTCACTTCTGTTCTTGGGTATGGCAGTAACCATCATTCCACAGATTATTTCATTCTTCTTCTCGTACTTTGTATTGAAGATAAAGAATCCGGTAGAAGCTTTAGGTTGTGTAACCGGTGGTCGAAGTGCAAACCCAGCGTTCGCTGCATTGATGGAAAAAACAGGCAACGCAACGCCAGTATTCTCTTTTACTGTGACTTACGCCGTAGCCAACGTGTTACTGACTCTATGGGGCCCAATTATCGTCGGCATTATTACCGTTAATGCGGGTATGTAATTAAAACCTACAACTCATTATAGATTTAAAAAAATCATCAACTTATTAACAGACCTACCCAATCAAAAATAGGGTAGGCCTGAATAATCACGCTTAAGTAAAACACTTTATTTAATTACAAGTGTTTAATATTAAATTATTAGGTAAATATTATGACTACACAAAATACAAATATCGACTTTTCAAAATTCGCTGATTTAAGCCCATTTGAATTAAAAGACAAATTAATTGAAGTTGCTCAAGCAGTGCCAGACCGTGCTTTACTAGACGCAGGTCGTGGTAATCCAAACTTCTTAGCAACATTGCCACGTAAAGCATTTATTCGTTTGGGTGAATTTGCAGTAATGGAAGCGGAACGTAACTACGCTTACCTCGGTGGTGATTTCGGTGGTATCCCTGATGGCGTGGGTATCGTTGAGCGTTTCGATACGTTTACTAAAGAATACTCAAACGACAAAGGTGTTCAGTTCATCGAGCGCGCACTAAGCTACGCAAAAGATCGTCTAGGCATCCAAAAACAAGCGTTCCTAAACGAACTCGTTCTTGCTTACCTAGCGTGTAACTACCCAGTACCACCACGTATGTTGACTAACATTGAGAAAGTGGTGAAGCAGTACATTGCAGAAGAGATGTATGGCCCAATTCCAATGACCACGGACTTTGACTTGTTCGCAACGGAAGGTGGTACGGCATCAATGACCTACACATTCCAAACGATGTTCAACAATGGTCTATTGAAAAAAGGCGATAAAGTGGCGCTAATTACGCCAATCTTTACCCCTTACCTAGAAATCCCAGAGCTTTCTGAGTACGAACTAGAGATCGTTGAACTGCGTCTTGATGAGACCACTTGGCAGCTTCCAATGTCTGAAATCGAGAAACTGGCAGATACAGACATCAAACTACTTTGCGTCGTTAACCCTGCTAATCCAGCATCAGTGAAATTCTCTGACGAGACTCTAGAGAACCTAACAAACTTTGTGAATGAGCAACGCAGTGACCTATTCATCATCACTGATGACGTATACGGTACATTTGCCGATGACTTCGTTTCTCTATTTGCAAAACTACCATACAACACACTTTGTGTTTACTCGTTCTCTAAGTACTTTGGCGCAACAGGCTGGCGTTTAGGTACCATTGGTATCCAACACAAAAACGTATTTGATGACGCACTAAGTTCTTTCAGCGAAGAAAAACAGTGTCAACTTGATGACCGTTACAAAACACTGACTCCAGAGCCACGTGACATTAAGTTCATCGACCGCATCGTTGCGGATAGCCGTAGCGTAGCCTTGAATCACACTGCCGGTCTATCTCTACCGCAACAAGTGCAAATGGCGATGTTTTCTCTAACTTGTCTAATGGACTCAGAAGGTCGCTACAAAGCCGCTTGTAAACGCATCATCCGTGAGCGCTACACAACGCTTTACAAAAACATGGGTGTAGCAATCGAAGAGAACAAAGACCGTGTGGATTACTACACACTACTAGAGCTAGACACGCTAGGTGGCAAACTTTACGGTCAAGAGTTTGTCGACTGGTTCAAAGCTAACGAGAAAGGTAAAGACTTCCTATTCCGTCTTGCTCACGAAACCGGCGTAATCTTACTACCTGGTAAAGGTTTCGACACAGTACACGCATCAGTACGTGTATCACTAGCGAACCTTACTCACCACGAGTACGAGCTAATCGGCCGCGCAACTCGCAAGGTATTGGACGAGCACTTCGCTGAGTTTCAAGACGCATAAGTTCAAGTCTGGCTTAGAATCAAATACATGATTTAAAGCCGATGACGTCCAACTCATTAAGAATAAGCCTCGGCGATGTCGAGGCTATTCCGACCAAATAAGCACAGTGGTTAGATCGATAAAACTTCCTATCTTGATGTTCCGTTGTGTTTATTTAGTCGTCTTATCCAAGTATTCAAATCCATTTCAAACTGAAAGAGCGACGCATGAAAAGCATTATTTCTATTCAATCTCACGTGGTTTACGGGCATGCAGGAAACAGTTCTGCGGTTTTTCCAATCCAAAGAATGGGACTCGATGTGTGGCCAATCCACACTGTTCAGTTCTCTAATCACACTCAATATCAACAAGGTTGGACCGGGCAAACATTCGGCTCAGATGATATTCGAAACTTGATTCGAGGCTTAGACAACATCAACGTACTGAAAGACTGTGGTGCGATCCTATCGGGTTATCAGGGAAGCGCAGACCAATGTAAAGCGGTTGCCGAGTCGGTTAATTTAGTTAAAGAAAAGAACCACAGTGCACTCTATGTTTGTGACCCTGTAATGGGTGACCCAGATAAAGGTTGTATCGTTGAGGATGGCGTTAGAACCGCCATTACTAAACACTTGCTTCCTATTGCCGATGTTATAGTGCCAAACCAATTTGAACTAAGTGAATTGACCGGCATTAAAATCCTCTCCCTTTATGACGCGGTTACAGCATGTAAGAAAGCATTGGAGCTTGGTCCAAAGATGGTGCTCGTGAAGCATCTTCACTCATTACCCGATGACGCGTTCAGTATGATTTTAGCAACGAAAAAGGCATGTTATTTAGCCCAACGACCGAACATTGAATTTGCTCAACAACCGGTTGGTGTCGGTGACCTTATCTCTGGCCTGTTTACCGCAGGGTTAATAAAGAGAATGTCTCCCGTAGCTGCATTCCGACATGCAAATAACGCGGTCTATGGTGTGTTGGAGCTAACTAAAAGCTATGGCACTTGGGAGCTACAAACAATCAATGCACAATATGAATTTGTAGAGCCTACCCACGATTTCAACGTGGTCAAAATCGGGTAGAGCGTTTAACTCCGATAGTGGTGGAGGGTGTACCTATTCGATGGGTCGCATCCTACAAACGAGATTACGAGCTAAGACTAAACCTAGCTATATTACTCCCAGAAAGAGACGGACTTCACTTTATCCCTATTTATTAACTTCTCTGTTTATAGCTGTTCTTTTGATTAAACAGAGTTTCTGAATCATTTTAGAGAACATTAAATGAGCCTAATTATGAACCGTCTAATTTCCTCGGGTTTTACCGTTGCTTTGTCATTACTTGTAGTGGCATGTAGCTCACCCCACACGTTGGATGTACGCGTACACAAAGACAATTACAAAGAAGTGGTTGTAGAAGAAGCGATATCAGTAAAAGAGCCATTGCGTATGTGGGCGAGTGAGAACCCAGACTTCTTATACTCTCCAATCGATCAAACAACGCCAATTAAAGTGTCAGGTGAGCAACTAAATATCTTAGCTTTGTCAGGAGGCGGCGCGAACGGAGCCTTTGGAGCCGGTATTTTGATAGGGCTGGAAGAATCTGGCCAATTGAAAGACTACTCAATAGTTACTGGCATCAGTGCAGGAGCGCTAATGGCACCATTTGTATTCATCGGCGGAGATGCATTTCCGAAGATGAAGGAGGTGATGTTAAACATCAATGACAAATCAGTGCTCGGCAAAAAGAACTTTTTAAACACCGTGTTTAAAGATGCTTTTACTGACGGTAAAAACTTGAATCAATTTATCGCTCAGGCGTTCCCTGAACCGATGATCGAGCAAATTGCTGCGCGACACCGCAACGGTAAGCGTTTGTTTATTGGTAGCACACACTTTGATTCTGGAGAGCTTGTCATTTGGAATGTGGGCGCAATTGCAAATAGTGACATGCCAGATAAGTCTGAACTTATATATAAGGTTTTAGCAGCAAGTGCTTCTATTCCTGGAGTCTTCCCACCGCAGTTTATCAATGTGAAGTACGAAGGTAAAAGTTATGAAGAACTTCACGTCGATGGTGGTTTAGCCGCTCAAGTATTTTTCAATCCATCTAACTTCGACTATCAGCAGATCTCAGATGCTCTTGGGTTAGAAAAACCACCACAGCTCGATGTTATTCGAAATGGAGCACTGAAAGCGCCGTACCACTCGCTGAGAGATAAGGGTCTAGATTTAGTAGCAAAGAGCGTATCAAGCCTGACTCTTGCTCAAACACGTGGTGATTTATATCGAATGAAATACATCTGTGAAATCAACAACATTGATATGCAATTTACTTACATCGAGCACGACTTTGGTTACGCCAAACGAACCAAAGACATGTTTGATGAACACTATTTATTAACCATATACGAATATGGTTATCACAAAGCAACTCAGGGCAAACCTTGGGTAACAGAATTACCTTAATTTAGGGATATCGTAAAATGAATAAAACAGCTTTAGCGCTACTTATCATGGCAACGTCTAGCGCTGCCATGGCACAAAATGTGACCTCAATGGAACAGCAAAAAGTCGATAACGACATGCTACAACTGGCCGACGTTCAACAAGAAGCGGCGTTGTTCATGGTTGAAGAAAATTCAGACTACGTGGAGATTGACTACATTGGTCAGTGGGTTGACGTGAACAATTACGTCACACACAAAGAAGCTAAAGAACGCCAGCTTCAAAAGACCACCAAGAAATACATTTACTCGCAAACAGGTGAAACTCTAGAATCCATCGAGCAGCGAATTGCTGAGCATATTCAAGTGGACCAACCTAGATATTTCAGTGTCGATGTTTACCGTAATTACCACGGTGATTCTGGGGACTTTAACTATCTAGCTCGAGTTATCGAATACATTTAAGTTATTCGTTTGACATCAACGATAAAACCTACTAGCTTAAGTAGGTTTTTTTGTTTCAAATTGACGAATTATTTTCACTAATATTATTCTGACAAAGTAGATATTTCGCCAACCTGTGATAATTTAAATACATAACGATTAAAAGTAAGCACAACAACATGAATTTCAGCATTGAACAACTTCTCGCGTTCGTTACCGTTTATGACCAACTCTCTTTCAGCAAGGCAGCAGTCAAGCTTAACAAGCACAGAACGACAATCGGGCAGGTTATAACTAACCTTGAAGACCAACTCGCGGTAAGCCTATTTGAAAGGGTTGGACGCTCTGTAAAGCCGACAGAAGATGGTCATCTTCTTTACCACTACGCTAAGCAAACGATTGAACAGGCACGCACTTTCGACAAGGTAGCCTTGAGCTTGTCTTATGGCGGTTTGGAAAACATTACTTTTGCTTATTCAAGTGTGATACCTCATCAAATCCTTGTGGATATTCGAAAGAAGTTGCGTCGTGATTTCCCGATGATGCGAGTGAATTTTCTTGTACGAAATAAAAAAGACATTAAGCAAGGCCTTCAGAGCGGTGAGTATCATTTTGGATTGGTCAACGTGCATGACAGTCGTGGAATACACAGTTTTGATGCCACCTTTTTAGGCCATATAGAATTTTTTCCTTTCGTTCAAAAAAATGGTGAGTTTTCATCTTTGGCAAAAGAAGATGTACTTTTAGCGCTAAGAAATGCGAAGCAGTTTGTCTTAAAATCCTTCATTGAAGAAGGAATGTCCGAAAAAATAACCGTTAGTTCTGACAATGAAGAAGTCGACCAATTAGCGCTAGTTATCAAAATGGTTGAAGCAGGTCTAGGATGGGCACTTCTACCAAAAACGTTCGCTCATTCTGAATTTTCGCATTACGACATCGAACCTATACAATCGTCTGAAATGGAACAAGGATTTAAATTTGGCTTTGCACTATGGTGCCCTCATTCTAAACAAATTAGCGAAGTTAAGTCATCAGTATTATCAGTTATCAAAGAAAACGTAGAGCGATTGCTAAAGCGAGATTAATGAACCAATAACACAGTTTACTTGTTCACAGAGGCTCATTTATATGAGCCTTTTTCGTATTTGTCATCTTTAGAATGATTTGATTTTGTAGGGCTAGATCCTCCATATGAGAGTAGGGCAATACCACAGTTTGACCTATTCTAACCTTGTCGATTAAGGACCCCTTTATTGGCAATAAGTGTTTAATTTCTATGTTTATTGCAAGGAAGCAAACTTTCGGCCGGGTTTTATTACCCGGCCTTTTTTATTGAGGCCAATCTTATGAATCGCTGCGGCGGCTTTGCTCTTTTTTCCTGCTTTTTATTTACAACATCTTCTTTCGCATCGTTTTATGATCCTGTTGATGGTCAATTTGATATGGGGCATCACCTTGCGGAAAACGCACATGGCTTTTTGCCTATCCCAATTTTGATTACCGAGCCTGCGGTGGGGTACGGCGGCGGTGTGGCTGGTTTGTTTTTACATGAGACGGATGAGGAAAAGCGACAAAGAAAGCAAGCTGCTCTTTCTGCCATAGATGGTGGTGCGCAGTTAGTACCCTCAGCAATGTCAGTAGTGGGCGCAGTAGGGACAGAGAACGAAACTTGGTTTGTATTTGGTGGCCATAGACGATCTTGGATGAATGATTCCATTCGTTACACAGGAGGTGGCGGCTTTGGTGTTGCGAATTTGGATTTGTACACATCAATCAACTGGGGCCCCATAGATCATGACCTTAGAATAGGCACGTCAACTTCGGTAGCCGTACTTTCACAAAAGGTGCAGTTCCGGATTGGGCATACGCCTTGGATGTTGGGAATAAAGCAGTTATTAGCTAAGTCTGAGATTGAATTTGATAACATGGTTTTAGACCGAATTTTGGGTAACGAATCGGTTACTTCTGGTTTAGGGTTGGAGGCTGAATATGACACAAGAGATAATTTATTTTATCCAACCAAAGGTTACAAATTGTCTGCAGATTACATGGTGTACGACGATGCGATTGGCAGTGATTACAATTACCGAAATTTGAACATAGATGGCGAAGCCTATATCCCAATTACCAATAAATGGACGTTAGGCTTGGCTGCAAATTATCAAAGCTTCGAACAGCAAGACCTGTTTGTATCACCCACAGCGAAACCGTACGTGTCGTTACGCGGGGTGTCATCTTATCGGTACCAAGGAGATGAGATTGAAACAATCCAAGGCCAATTGACGTATAGTATCACTCATCGTTGGAAGGTGTCTGGGTTTTACGGTTCAGGGGTTGCAAAGCAAGATAACGGCATAAGCCACGACAGTACCGTCAATGCCGGAGGTGTCGGCTTTCGATACCAAATCGCGAGACGTTACGGTTTGCACCTTGGGATGGATTATGCGCAAAGCCATGAAGAACGCGCTATCTACTTTAACGTAGGCAGTGGTTTCTAGAACAACGGAATAGGTTAAATTTTTCCAAGAAAAAAGGCGCTAATTAGCGCCTTTTCGTTTTCTATCACTTTCTTACAGTAAGATTACTTCTTACGGCAGAACTCAGCGATTACGTACATTGATTGACCGCCGTTTGTTTTACCAGAAACAAGCTTAGGATCGTCACCAACGCTGATACCACGAATAACAGTACCTTGCTTAATCACTTGGTTAGTACCTTTGATTGGCAGGTCTTTGATTACTGTTACGTCGTCACCTTTCTTAAGTTCAACGCCATTCACATCAAGAGGCTTGTCATCAGCAGACATGCCGATTTGTGCCCAAACTGATGTTTCTTCTTCAAGGTACATCATGTCTAGCGCGTCCTGAGCCCAGCTTTCTGTGTTCAGACGAGTAAGTTGACGCCATGCCGTTACTTGAACTGGCGCTTCCTGGCTCCACATGCTGTCAGTCAGACAACGCCAGTGGTTGATATCTTTAGGATCGTCAATCTCACCAAGACATTTGTCACATACCATGATGCCGTGATCCACTGTTACGTGGCTGTGTGGCGGCACTGCGTATGCAGTAAGAGAAGAATCAGAACCACATAGTTCACATTTAGATTGGCAGCGTTCTAGCATAGTAGCTTCAGAAGACATAATGGACTCACATTTATTAGGTATTAAATTACGGGGCTATTATCCACTTTATTTACAATAAAGAAAGAGGTCGTACGGTATTCTGTCTTGATTAATTTTAGCTGAGATCAACCATTTGTGTTTTAAAGTTTTATGCAAACGGTTAACTAGGGGACTTGTTCGAACGACAGAGACAAAAATGCCAGCGGTTAGGCTGGCATTTGGTTTAGTGAATAAGCTAAAGTCTTAGTTATTCCAATAAAGCATCCGGTGCTGCTGCATCAAGGCTATCCGATTCTAAGAAATCAGCTACTTGAGCTCTCATTGATAGGGTATGAGTGGCATCAGAAAGGTCTGCTTGCGGTCCGATGATCGTAGAGTGCTTAGCCGTTTCGTTATACTGAACAAACACTCGGTTTCCAGTTGAAGTGCTAGCTTTTGTAGAGTCATCCAACCCTAAAGTTGAATCTAATCCTTCAGAACCAACAAACGAAGCCGTGTAAGACAATGGTTTATCGTTATCATCATTACCATTGTTTGGTACAGTTTCGTCGTTTTGCGACTGGATCAACAACGTTGGATAGCTAGAACTAAATGATGACAGGTCCTCAGTGCTTGCTAGTGAATGTGGATCGACCGTGTCAATAAGGGTTTGAGCGGCGACTTTAAATGCAACTAATTCAGTTTCAATTGCTGCGGCGCTGGTTGGGTTTCCAGTAGCAAAAGCGGTATAGCAATCGCCATCTTCAATGTCGTCCGTAGTACAAGCTGAAGCCACTGAATCCCGATACGTTGCATTTAACTGTTTAGCCAGATTGTGTTTGATTTCAGGACCAAACGTTTCAGAAGCAAACAATAATTCGGCTATGTGACCACCTGAATTAGCATATACCGCCGAGCTAAATTTATGTGTGCCAGCAATTTCTGATGTCGCAACAGAAGTAAATCCGGTAATGCCACCCAATGAGTGGCCCATAAACTTAACGGTTGTGTCTTTTACATCAACTCCGGCTAATGGTGTACCAGTAAAGTCATTACCCACTTTTTCAAGTGCCATACGAAGACCTATTACATCAAGCGCACTTTGACGAATATTGTCACGGGCAACAGGCAAAGCACTTAAATTCAAGTAGTACAGAGCATTATCGTTAGTTGAAATAGCACCTCCGGCAAGTGAACGAGACCCATGAATAGGGTGGTCAATTGCAATGACAGCAAGACCTTCAGCCGTTAAATTAGCCGCGAATGCATACGCGTTTTCTTTTACAGAGGTAATACCGTGCTGATAAATGACTACACCTGAAGGCGTGCCAGTTGTGGGTGTAAACAAAAGCACATCAACAGCTTCGAGTGATTTAATTTGTGGTATTGGTGAATATTGAGTGACAAGACGTTCACTATCTAGAGCTGTTCCACTTGCGTCCTTTGTGAGTGTTTTTCCCATTAAAGTCGTGACATCAGCTGCGCTAAGGTTTGTTGGGTCTAATCCTAATTTAACCAACTCTCCACCAACGAAAGAACTTGTAGAGCTATCCGTTAGTGCGCTTTTGATAACCGCTAAACTGTCCAATGCTGATGCAAATGGCGTTGTAGAGAACTTAGTTGGATCGGTTTCCAAGAAATATGGGAGTTGAACAGTACCTTTAGTCACGTTTACCGACGTAGTGCTGATACCAGCGTTAGAGTAAAGGAGATTTATGCCTCCAATCAAAGTGGCATTTTCTGTTGCATCGTCATCGGCAAGATATTTTTTAAAGTCAGCATCTGCAGCGATTGCTGTGGCAAACGGAACTGTTGATGAAGAATCTAGGCTAAGATTATAAGCGTTTGACAGATCGACACTATTTGGGTTTGCACTGCCATTCCAATAAGTCGAAAGTGGGGCTCCAGCATCAATCATTCCACCAATCAACGATGCTGTAGAGGCGAGAACATCACCAACAGAAGTTGTAGTAAACCAAGCTGAATACACAATCTTTTCCGCATCAACACCAACAGCCGCAGCTATAGCTTCTTGACCTTTAATTAAAGTTTGCGCACTAGCTAAGTCACCGGTTGAATAAGTTTTAGTGGCTGTTTTGAGAGCCGCATAGCTTTGCGATGTACCTACTGGGTTACCATTTACATCTGTAACATCATCAGTAACAACAAGCAAATATTCAGACTTCTCATCAAAAGGAGTATTAGGTGTAATTGCTAGGTTTGAGCCTACTTTGTAAACTGTGTATTCAGAGCTAGCAACAGGTGTTGGTACTTGAGCCGCTGTGGATGTGTCTGTTAGCTTTTTAGAAAGCTTCAACAATGTCACTCCGGAAGTAACAACTCCAGGAGTATCACCAAAACCGTCGCCTTCAAACTCGATGTAAATTGGCATGCTGGTCGAAAAACCATCGGCATAATTTAATGCTGCTTTTGGGTTAGAAATGCTATCGTCGCCACCTGTTGGGATCGCTAACGTGCCATCTGTAGAGTCAAATAATAGGTTATTGCTTAAAGGAACTGATGCATTACTACCTTGCAAGAGCATTTTTTGAGTTGTCGCTCTTGCCAAAGACGTTTCTAGATAGGCTTCAAGTTGTTGGTTACTTGTTACCGAACTTTCGGTGTTGTCGCCACAACCTGCTAGCAGGATCGCTGAACATAGTAGAGAGATCTTAAAGTTACGTTTCATGATACGATCCTGATTTAGTTAAAAGTGTAGTTAAGCTGAACTGAAGAAAGGTAAGCGGTACCTTCTGCTTCGAAAGTCCTTTCTTGCTGAGCGCCATTTGTCTCAGTGAACTCACCGTCATCACTTACAACAAGTGCGAATCCGGCATCGACAGTCATATTTTCGCTCCAAACATAAGTGAAGCCAGCGCTATACCACATACGATCACTATCAGGAATGCTTAAAGTTGCTTCACCAGCTTGTTCGTCATAAGCGTAACCAGCTCTTAATGTCCACTTACTGTTTAGTTGGTACGTTGCGCCTAGTGAATATCGATTGTTGTCTTCATATTTTTCAGGTTTGTAGAAGCACTGACCTGCTACACCGTTGTCAGTACAATCTGGACTTGTTGCTTTTAACTCCTTAAAAGTACTCCAATCAGTTTGTTGCCAACCGTAGTGAATTGCCCATTGTTCGTTAAGTTGGTGAAATGCTGAAAGCTCCAGAATAGAAGGAAGCTCGATTTGAAGACGACCATCAACCTTGGGAGATGTTGCTCTACCTGAATCGTAGCTGGTAAATTCACCGTCATCGAAATCAAGATCAACAGAAGAGCGGTAAGCGATACTAAAGCGATTGTTTTCGTTCAGCTCATACATCGCGCCAACATTCCAACCATAGGCAAATGTTTCACCGGTCATGCCTATAAGTTTGTCAGATGGATTTCCACCAACAAAGTTAGCGAGCTCGCCTTTATGGCGAGTAAGTTCAGCTTCCGCATACACAAGGTTTAAACCTGCACCAACGCTAAATGATTCATTCACGCGATACGCAATATTTGGATTTAGATTTACAGATAAGAGCGACGTATCACCAGCCATATCACCTGCCGAGATGTCATCAGGGTAATCCGTAGCAACACCATAATTGGTGAACATACCGATACCCCAAGCCCATTTTTCGTTGATTGGGCTGATGTAATATGCGGCTGGCACGACTTGTAATGGAGCAACATCTTTTGAATGCTCGTTAGCGTCAACGTCGTAAACGTTAACCTCTGGATCAACGATAGAAACCGCGCCTGAAAATTGGGCTGTATCAAATAGGGTCATTGCGGCGGGGTTTCTCGCTAGTACACTCGCGTTATCGGCTACAGCGCCTTCACCTGAGAATGCGCGACCAAGACCTGAGGCAGAATGCTCAGCAACTTGGAAACCAGCCGCAAGTGAGTTACATGCAAATAGTACTGAAAGTGAAACGAGAGAGCGTTGTATTGTTTTCATCCTTGACCCTCCTAGGGCATCGAATTTCGTTATTATGGTTTGAAAACACACTGAGCATTTTTGGTGTTGAAGCTCTAATGTAAATGGCATGTTAAATTCATGTTTTATATAAAGTCAAAGAAAGAGTTGTTATTTTGTGAGGTTATGTTTTAAAGGGGCGGCACTTTAACATCGATAATATAAGTATAATCAATAATTTATTCGTGGTTGGAGGTGTGACCAGAGTGTTTATGCATCGTTGCGGTATAAATAGTGTTCAATAGCTCAATATGTAACAACTTTGTTTCTGTTTACCACCATTCGCTAAATCGGCATAATATCGACACTCGTTAGAAGTCATTAAATTGGAATTTTAAGTTTGGAATTACTCGCGATAGAGTTTCTTGGAAAACCGCTTCGTTTAGAAGGATCAATGGCAGGGTGGCAACAGTTGTATTGGGATAACACTTTGGTATCTCAATTAGATGCGACCACAGACCAAGAAGACGCCCGAAAACACGAATTTACACTACGCGCTGGCGAAGAAACGTTGCAGTGTCACGTTGAATCGACCGTTCAGTGGCAACCGTTTGAGATGACGTATAAAGCGTCGGTGAATGGGCAAACCATTACCGAAGGCAATCGAAACACCAAAGATATTGAACAACAAACTCCTGTTGTCGCTCCTAAACCAGAGAAGCGTTTTAGCTTAATTGGGTTGGTGTCGCTTGGTATGAAAGCGCTTAAAAGCGCCAAGCTAATCAAGGTCGTACTTGCTTCTGCGAGTTTAGCGGCCTATTCATGGTTGTTTTCAATTCAGTTCGCTTTGGCCTTAATCGCCTGTTTAATGTTCCATGAGTACGGTCATATTAGAGCGATGAAATACTTCGGCATGAAAACCAAAGGGATCTATTTGATACCATTTCTTGGTGGCTTGGCGTTATCCGATGAAAAGATTAATACGCGTTGGCAAGATGTGGTTATCTCAATCATGGGGCCATTGTTCGGCCTGATATTGTCGTTAGTATTTATGGTGCTGTATTGGGCGACTGGCGAAATGTTCTTTGCCGGCCTTGCAGTATTTAATGCTCTATTAAACCTGTTCAATCTATTGCCGATTTTGCCTCTCGATGGCGGACATGTTCTTAAAAGTATCAGTTTCTCGATGAACAGTGTGCTTGGCATTGTACTTTGTGTCGCGGCTGCCGTTGCTGGTGTGGTATTGAGTTATCAGTTGAATTTAACCCTGTTTGGTTTCTTATTGATCATGGGCAGTGTCGAAATACTGTTTGAATGGAAAGGACGTCATCACAGTCACTTGTTACCGTTAGACAAATACGGGCAAGTCGTGTCGTTCGTTTGGTATGTAGGTTTAGTGAGCAGTTTGATTGGTGTTATCTGGTATTTTGCATCTACTGGTGATCAGCTATTAAGCCTACCATTACAAATTCTTGGTACTTAACGAGTGAGTTTCTGTTGTTGGAATTATCCAGCTGCTTAGTACACTTGAACTGTTAGCAAGCAAGAAACTGAAAATGCCCTAACCAATATGGATAGGGCATTTTTGTATTTACACCAGCTAGGCGATTCTTACTTAGATTACGCTTTGCAATTTGGTCTTGGTGAACCTGATTGAGGAAGCGTTTTTATCGTTGCTTGTAGATCTTTAATACGCGTACTGTGGGAAGGGTGCGTAGAAAGCAACTCTGGCGGTTGATTACCCCCTGATGCTTTCGCCATGTTTTGCCACAAGTTGACACTTTGGTTTGGATCGAAACCTGCTTGAGCCATATACTCTAAACCAACAATATCGGCTTCAGACTCTTGAGTTCGCCCATACGGTAGAATAACGCCATATTGAACGCCTAACCCTAACGCGGCCATCGTCATACCTTGATACTGTTTGTATTCTGATGCACCTAACGCAACGTTAGTAATAGATAAGCCCGTATTAGCGATTTGAGACTGAGAAAGGCGCTCATTACTGTGGTCCGCTAAAACGTGTGCCACTTCGTGACCGATAACCGTCGCGAGTTGGTCTTGATTGACTGCAACCTTGAGTAACCCTGTGTATACACCGATTTTTCCGCCAGGTAGGGCGAATGCGTTCACTTGATCACTATCAAACACAACAACTTCCCATTCACTAAAACCTTGTTTAGGAATATATTGAGTGATGCTGTTCGCTACGCACTGTACATAAGCGTTAGTTTTGGCATCTTTGCTGATGGGTTGTTCTTTTTTCATTTGTTCAAAAGACTGTGCTCCAAGCTGAGACATGTCTTTATCTGAAAAAAGCAGCAATTGGTTTCTGCCTGTCGGAGAAGCGCTACACGCGGTTAGGCCTGCAAGTGTGAGAAGCGAGGCAAACTTCATCCATGACGTCATACAATATCCTCTGTGTATTCGGTTTTTATGCATGTTAACATCAACTTGCGTAATAGCTAAGGGCTGTAAGATAACTAACAGCGGTAATATAGAAAAAAGCTATGCACGCGATAACAAGATCAATAATTAAGGAACCTATATGAGTATTTGGAAAAAGCCCGTTGACCTAGATACCTTCAACGCGACCTCAAAAAATACCTTAATTGAACACCTCAACATTGTTTACACCGAAGTAAATGACAATTCTTTGGTAGCAACCATGCCGGTTTGTCACTTTACGCACCAACCACTGGGTATGCTTCATGGCGGCGCATCGGTTGTGCTAGCAGAAACGCTTGGCTCATTGGCTGCAAACTTCTGCGTACCAGAAGGCTATTATTGCGTTGGGCTCGATATCAATGCGAACCACGTAAGGTCAATGCGTGAAGGGCATGTCATTGGTACTGCTGAGCCTATTCACTTGGGCGTCTCTACTCAAGTATGGCAGATCAATATCACTGATGATCGTCAACGCTTAGTTTGTACCAGCCGTTTAACCATTGCCGTTAAGAAACATAAGCGATAACAGACTAGGCAGTCGTACGCTGGTTTTGTCTTTAGAAGAAGTAATCAGTACTTAGAACAAGCAATCAGTATTTAAAGAAGTAACCCGAGAAGCCCATGGTCATAACGTTTAAAAGTGGAAAAGTCATCGCAACCGCACATGAATTGGTTGTTCGTTTAGATGGGGAGCATAGAGTCACGCTGCAAGCCCAAGTTGATGCAATTCAATTGATCGGAAAAGGGGCAAATGTTATTTCAGCTAACGGTTCTGAGTGTAAATGGTCGATAAAATTAGACGATGAACAGCAGCTCCGTGAAATCGCTAATGAAATTGGCTGCGATGTAATGTAATCCTTTACGGTAAAGGCACTTAACCCTTAAGATTGAATAACATCTTAGGATGTCGTACTCATAATTCACAATAAAATTGTGTCAGTAATATTGATTTTACGCCATAAAATAGGGAAACTGAATTCAATGTCCTTTGAATAAGTTTTCCTCTTTATGAGCAGCCCAAGACTTCGCGTTCAATTTGAAACCCTGTTTGAATACTTCGATGGTAAAGATTCTGATGTTCAACTCGACGACATCACGGATGTGCTTTGTTGTACCCGTCGTAATGCCCGAATGGTACTCAACAAGCTTGAAGAAGAAGGGTGGGTAGAATGGTTACCTGCAGCAGGTCGAGGAAAGTTATCTCAACTTATCTTTAAACAGAATCGTTGTGATGTCAGCGAGAACTTAGCAAGACGCTACTTGCAGGAAGGAAAAATTGGACAGGCGCTGTCAGTGCTTGATCACAATGCTGCCAAACTCACGCAAGTTATTCAAAACTACTTGGGCGTACAGTATCAAGAAGGCGAACAAGTTATTCGTTTGCCTTATTACCGGCCGCTTTCAATGCTTAACCCAACCAAATCGATGCGTCGTTCAGAGCAACATATCGCTTGTCAGGTATTCAGTGGGTTGACTCGTCTAGATGAGAATGACCAACTTCAACCCGATCTTGCTCATTCATGGCAAAAAATCAGCGATTACCAATGGCGATTCTTCTTGAGACCCGGTGTTCGTTTCCATAACGGGGAACCTCTGTTAACCAATCATGTTGTGGATACACTGCTTGCACTCGAACCTCTCAACATGTTTTCGCATATCAAAGATGTCTCTTCACCTGCAAATTGTGTAGTAGATGTTTTTCTCACACGTCCAGACAAGTATTTTCCCCTCGCACTAACGGAATCGGTCGCTAAAGTCACATTACCGATCACTTTACGTGGTGAAGACTACGATATTCGACCGATTGGAACGGGACCTTATCGCATTGAAAAGAACGACGAGAAACAACTCGTGTTAACCGCTTTCAATGGGTACTTTGGTTTCAGACCGTTAATTGATCGCGTTGAAGTTTGGGTGGTGGATGAGGCTTATTCTTCAATGGTTTACCCAAGCCTATCTAAGCCTGTTATGGCCGACCGTGGCGATAGCGATGAAGTAGAACTCGATCCTGGTTGCACGTATTTACTGCTCAATAGAAAGAAGGGTATTGCACAAGATCCCGCATGGGCACAGTTTTTATCTAACGCGTTGAATGCGGCGGATCTGTTTGTTCATATTCCAAAAGAGACTGTTATCGATTTGGGCGTGTTACACGCTTATGGGATAAAACCCGGTTGGTATGACATAAAGTTAAAAGTGCCCGTTTGTCCACCAGCAGATTCGAAGCCTACCATAAGATTAGCGTATCAATGCCAACACCCAATGTTCCCAACGCTTGCAAAGGCGATTGTCACGGTGCTGAAGCAATACAACGTCGATGTTGATCTTTACGGTTACGAAACCGATCCGCCGCACGCCGATGATGTTGATGTTTGGATTAACCCTATGGGCATCGCCAATAACAGAGACGACGCCTTGGCTGGCTGGTTAATGGACTACAGTTTTCTTGATGAATCTAGCCCGGCAGAAGACTTCGACCAATGGTGTCACATGATTGACCGTTGGCGTTCTGGTGAATTCGAGCAATTCCCAGCAAGACAGTTAGGTAAACAACTAGTCCAAAGCAATCAATTGATCCCGATGTTCCATTGCTGGTTAGGCGTCAATAAAGATCAATGTGGTACGTTGCAAAACGCGAAATGTAATGCATTAGGTTGGTTCGACTTTAGCCAAGTTTGGGTGAAGCCTGACGTTGATTGAAATCCAAGAAAACTCAATTAGGACCAAATAACTCATTTAGGAAAAACGATGCAAACTCTGATGGTTACATTTATTACGCTGGTGGCATTTGCTGCTAATTCAGTTCTGTGTCGCTGGGCCTTAATGGATCAAACGATCGATCCTTTGAGCTTTTCGATCGTTCGCATCTTATCTGGTGCGCTTACGCTTTTGATTTTATTAGCTTTATCTTCCCAATCTAAAGCTAAAAGTGAGTTAGCAAGTAACACATCGCTATACACAAAGCTCAAATCACAGTTTCAACTCACATCAATATTGTCACTGCTCGTGTATATGTTTGGTTTTTCGTTTGCTTACTTAGAGCTTGGCGCAGGTCTTGGTGCTCTGGTGTTGTTTGTCGCGGTGCAATTTACGATGATTGCCGCGCACTTGTTTTCTGGCAACAGAATGTCATTGATTGAATGGGGCGGATGTTTGTTATCGGTAGCAGGGCTTGTTTATTTATTAATGCCAACGGAATCGACACAGGCACCTGATTTAGTTTCTATTATCTTGATGTCTCTGGCCGGAGTTGGGTGGGGCATTTACACATTGGCAGGAAAGACATCGTCAAACGCACTGCAATCGACCACCGCTAACTTTGGATTCAGTTCGCTAGTTATCCTTTTGGCATTAAGCTTGTTAGTTTTGATTCCTAATGCGTTAACGCAAGTGTCTATCACTGAACAAGGTTTGATTTACGCGGTTATATCGGGCTCTGTGGCTTCTGGTGTGGGTTATAGTTTGTGGTATTACGTGGTGAAAAAGCTGAATACCGTGGTGGCGTCTATTGCACAGCTTTCTGTTCCAGTTATCGCGACACTTGGTGGTGTATTACTTTTATCTGAACCTGTCACCATGCAATTTATAGTCTCATCAACCGTTATACTTCTAGGGATAAGCTTGGTTCTTGTCGCCCCTAAACTTAAGAAATAAAGAGTTCAATCATTAACTTCTATGGCTAAACCAAACAAGAAACAACCGACCAAGACGGTTCAGATTTTCTGTGCCAAATGTAAAACGCAGCTTTTTAAGTATCGGAAAGGTGGCAAAGGTGCATTCGTGAAATGTTTTAAGGAGCGTATCGTTGAAGATTTCACGACAAAACCATGTGTGTGCCCTGAATGCGGGATTGAATTTGCGCGAGACACTTTGGTTCGAGGTACGCCAGCCTACAAGTTTGTTGGTGGCAAGGTAACGATGAAATAACCTGTCACGATGAAACGACCAGTCATATTAAAACGAGCAAACAATGCTGAAACTAAAAATGCCACAGCACGGTTTGTGTGTGGCATTTCAACGTTGCTTTTGATACTCAGTGTAAATAATTGAGCTTAGTAAGCATTGACACGCCCTTGAAGCTTAAGAAGTAATAGCGAGACAATTGCGCCCGTGGTGTCACACAGCATATCTTTCTGTGCATCCCAAATATCGCCTTGTGAACCAAGGAATGCGATACCTTCATCACCACCTGCGATCTCCGCGTACCACCACTCGATAATTTCATAACCTGCAGCAACACTCATAATCGCAAATAGCGCAAAGAAACATGCCAGCACCGGTTGAGCCAGTTTTTTACGAATCAAGTACTCAGCGAGTGGGTAAGCATAAAGGCCAATTGAGAAATGCGCGACACGATCAAAGTTATTACGCTCAGAACCTATCATGTTGTTGAACCAATCAAATGGCACTTCTGCGAAGGTATATTTCGCGCCTATCGTATGCAAAATTAGCCAGATAAACATTAAAACGTAAGCTGTCTTAGTGAAGGTGAGCTTTGTTGATAACCACCAGATTCCCACCAATATCGCAAGCGCTGGGACAATTTCGGCAATCCATACCGCTCTTGAAGAGGGAGCAAACGCTGAAAATAGAAACACAATCAGATACAGCGTCGTCAATGACAGTAATGGTCGATTTTGAGCAAGTGGCGTGATTGTCATATCAAGATCTCTCGTCGAAGTTTTTAATAGTGTTACACAATAATGAACAGTGTTCAATTGGGTCTTAATCACCAGATTTGTTGAAAAGTGGTGTTATCGCCCAGTATCTAGACAAACGGTTGCTAGAGTTTCACAAAAGTTTGATTTACAACAAAGCGATCCTTAAAATCGCTCTATTACTACATAACAAGAAAGAAAGTCATGAAACTGGAAACTGTCGATTACCTTGCTGACGACGCAGCAGAACAATTTGTTCGCTCTCTACGTGAAACTGGTTTTGGTGTTCTTAAGAACCACCCAATCCCGAAAGAGCTTGTTGAGTCAATTTACGAAAACTGGTACCAATTCTTCATCTCTGAAGAGAAAGAGAACTTCCACTTTAATGTTGAAACACAAGATGGATATTTTCCACCTTCAGTGTCTGAAGTTGCTAAAGGCCACACTGTAAAAGACATCAAAGAGTACTTTCACGTATACCCTTGGGGCCAAATCCCTGAACAGCTGAAAGAACAGATTCTAGATTACTACCAACGTGCGAATGCTTTTGCTCAAGAGCTGCTAGGTTGGGTTGAAGCTCATGCTCCTAAAGAAGTACAAGAGAAATTCTCTATTGCGTTATCAGAAATGATCAACGGCAGTGAACAGACTCTGCTTCGTGTTCTTCACTACCCACCAATGCAAGGTGATGAAGAGCCAGGTGCAATCCGCGCTGCGGCACACGAAGACATCAACTTACTGACGGTTCTTCCTGCTGCAAGCGAGCCGGGCCTTCAAGTTAAAGCTCAAAATGACGAGTGGCTAGATGTTCCATGTGACTTCGGTAACATGATCATCAACATCGGTGACATGCTTCAAGAAGCATCTGGTGGTTACTTCCCATCGACAACTCACCGTGTAATCAACCCATCAGGTGAACGCCAAGAGAAGTCTCGTATCTCTTTGCCTCTATTCCTTCACCCGAAACCAGAAGTAGTGCTATCTGAAAAGTACACAGCAAACGAATACCTAATGGAACGTCTAAGAGAGCTTGGCGTTATCTAGTCAGTTCAATGCTTCGTCCCTAAAATTGGGATATATGTGAAAGGTCAGCTAAGTCGCTGACCTTTTTTGTATCCGTACCAAAGAATTGCGGCTTTATTACTAACGGTTGTATTCAACGAAATGGTACTCAGTTTTGATGATAAAAGGTGCCTTTAAGCCAAACGTTAGAAAGTTGTTTGTCCTTAAGCTCGACAAATCTTAGAAAATCGCTTTCAATTAAAGAAGATACGCAACGGGTGTGAAACAGGTTACTTATAGTATCCACAGTTCTAGAAATCCATTAATTCAGAGAAGCTAACTGAGTCAACTATGTCGAATTATCAAGATGTGAGAGCAAACTTTCATTGCCATATGGAAAACCCATTGCTTTGGCCGATAATGGAAGTGCTTAAGCAAAAGCCAAGCGGATGGAAAGTACACACATTGGCAGCTCATCTGAACGATCTTGGGTTTGTGCCAGTGTTGGATGCTGTGCCTGAGAAAGAGTTGTTTAAAAAGAACTTCCTTATCATGAATGCGCTTTATCAGCTTCAAGAAACCTTACACCCAGATGGTTGGCTCCAAGTCCAAGCGATGGACATCGAATTGATGAATGGTCGTTATCACGGAAGCAGTCACAGCATCGATCATCAAGACCCACTTCGAGAATACTACATTAATTGGGTTAACTATGAAGCGGATGAAGGTGAAGTCAAAAGGCTGTTGAACGAATTTTGGACTCGGTATAGAAAGTATGTGGGTGGTGATGAACTCGATATGGATCGAAGTCGAGCATTGAACCTGTTTGAGTTACCTTTAGACGCGACACACCATGAAATTAGAAAACGTTGGCGACAACTGGCATTGAGATGGCATCCGGACAGAGACGAAGGCAACACCGCAAAATTTCAGACGCTCTGTGAAGCATGGCATGTATTAAGAAGCTCATAATCGACAGGCATTTTTAGCTGTCTAATTGCTTAGAACCCTAAAACAGAAAGCCCCACATTGTGAGTGACACAAGTGGGGCTTTGTCGTTATTACGCTATGTGCTGTAGCGACTTAAGTTATTGGTGTTAGGAGTGATCTTTGCTCTCACCACTTTTATGTTCAAAGGCATAGTCGAGTACTTTACGGATATAAGGCGCACCAACTTTTGAGCCACCGTTACCGTGTTCAATAACCACAGTTGCGACATATTCAGGGTGTTCATACGGTGCGAAAGCCGTGTAAAGCGCATGGTCAAGCAAGTGTCTAGCGAGTTTCTTCGAGTTGTAGACCTGGTCTTTCGCAAGATCAAAGACTTGTGCAGTTCCTGATTTACCGCCGCTCGTGTATTCAGTTCCCTTAAATGCACGTCTGCCGCTGCCTCGATTACCGTGGTTTACGAGTCGCATCGCATTGATTGGCACATCCCAAATTCTATCCGGTACTTCGGTGATTGAGGGCATTGGCTCCGGTTCGACAAGTTGTTGTGTACTGAAATCTTCACCGTGATCTAAGGTGGCTCTTAAGATATGAGGTGGCATCACCTTACCATGATTAACCAATACTGACGTTGCTTTAGCAAGTTGCATAGGTGTCGATGTCCAATAACCTTGGCCAATACCAATCGGAACTGTGTCACCCTGATACCAAGGGGTGCGATAACGCATCATCTTCCATTCTCGAGTCGGCATGTTGGCGGTACTTTCTTCATAGATATCAATGCCTGTCGGTTCACCAAATCCAAATCGGTTCATCCAACTTGAAATTCGGTCAATACCCAAATCGAAAGCGGTTTGATAGAAGAATGAATCTACCGACTCTTCAATGGCTTGAGTGACATCGACAGGTCCGTGACCCCAACGTTTCCAGTCACGCCACGATTTAGAGTTTCGTTTAGAGCCAGGAATTCTCCAAACGCCATGGTCGTTACGGATGGTATCTTCAGAGATGACATGTTCTTGCAGTCCTGCCACAGCCATAAATGGTTTAACGGTTGAGGCAGGAGGATAAACGCCTAGAGTGGTGCGGTTAACCAACGGGTGAGCCGGATCATTCAATAAACGTTGGTAGTTCTTACTCGAAATGCCGTCGACAAATAGGTTAGGGTCGTAACTTGGGCTTGATGCCATCGCCAACACGCTGTTGTCTTTCGGATCGAGAATAACCGCGCTTCCAGTTCGGTGATCAAGTTGCTCAAAGACGTATTTTTGCAGCTCAAGGTCAATATTTAACACGATATCTTTACCAGCTACTGGCGGCACGTACTCAATGGTTCGGACTATTCGCCCACGGCTGTTTACTTCGACTTCTTGATAACCTTTGGTGCCGTGCAGAATATCTTCGTAATAACGTTCAACACCCAGTTTTCCTATGATTGTTGTAGCTTGATAATTCGCTTCTATCCCTTGTTCTTCAAGCTTTCTGAGATCGCTATCATTGATGTGCGCCACGTAACCAAGAACATGGGTAAGCACCTCACCATTCGGGTAAAAACGCTTTAAGCTGGTATCGATAGATAAGCCGGGGAACTGGTACTGGTGCACGGAGAACTTGGCGATCTCTTCCTCCGTTAAGTTCTCTAGAATAGTCACAGATTTAAAACGGCGGGTGTTGTGATAGCGTTTTTTGAAACGAGCGATCTGCTCTGCATCACGGGGGACATATTTGTCTAGCTTGGTGAGCATTGCATCGACATCATCGGTTTGCTCAGGAATCATGGTTAGATCAAAGACAAGCTTGTTCTCTGCAAGCAACACGCCGTTACGGTCGTAAATAAGTCCACGAGTAGGGGCGATAGGTAATACTTTGATTCTGTTGCCATCGGCACGAGTTTGATAGCTTTTAAAATTTTCAACTTGAAGTCGGTATAGATTGCCGACTAAGACAAGAGTGAACATCAAGATCCCACAAAACGCGACGATTACGCGGTTTTTGAATAGGTTCACTTCGATTTTATGGTCACGCATCTTAACGCGTTTATGATTCATTGAAGCCTCAAGGGTCTGTTACATTTGGTTACACTTGTCGAATCGGGACTTTATCTGAATATCACTAGGGTTTTGTAAAAGCTGTGTCATGTTTTGAGGGATCGACAGCATTAGATGGCGGTAAACAGTGCCTTTAATTTTCTCATTACAAAAGATGATAAGTAATTGATGTAAAGATTGGTTTTATGAATTTATAAAGTTCAAGAGTTTTGACGACACTAGAGGTTAGGTCAAAAGAGGTTAGATAAATTTACGGCCCTCAGAATGAGAACCGTAGAAGGTTAATTTGCTTATTTAGTGGCTTAGAAGCTTTAGTAAATTAGAAGATTAAAACTTCAAAAACCTAGAAGCACAATAAATCCGATATTTAACGAAATCAGTTCGAAGGCTTGAACTGAGATTTACGCATACGGTTCAGAGCAGCCATCACATCTAACGTTCTTGGTTTCGCTAGGTCACCGTAGTTAGGCATGTTAGCGTGCCATTCGTTTTCTAAAATAGCGTTAAACTCTTTAGCAGGGTTGTTTGACCAACCTGGAGTTTGTGCGAATTGGAACCAAGCCCAACCGATCGCATTCACTTCAGACGGTGATTCTAATTGCTCAAGCGCAGAAAGGTCTGCAAACTCTTTACCAAAACGCAGTGACTCTTTGCCTTTAGCATTAACACGGAATTTACCGTCAGTCAGAATGTTCATCAGTGAAGCACGGTTCAATGAACGCGGTACAAACGTTTCTAAAGCAGTTTCACATTCGTTAGTACGCTGAGTAGGGTGCTGAGCAATCACGTCTTTTGCTTTTTCAGTCACATCTACCGCTTGGTAGTCGTGCATTTGAATCACAGTGTTCGCGACATCTAGGTAATCACCAGAGCCACCCATTACAACAATGGTAGAGATATCCATCTCTTCACGAAGCTGACCAATGCGGTCGACAAGTGGTGTGATTGGCTCATCGCCTTTTGACACTAGCGCTTGCATACGCTCGTCACGAATCATGAAGTTAGTCGCTGACGTATCTTCATCGATAAGTAGAGTTTGAACGCCGGCTTCAATCGATTCTTGTAACCAAGCCGCTTGAGACGTAGAACCTGACGCATCTTGTGTGCTGAAGTCAGATGTGTCTTTCTGCATTGGTAAATGGTTGATGTAGTTTGACAGGTTCAAGCTGTGCACACATCGACCATCTTCAGCGCGGATCTTCATCGTATCAATCGCAGTTACAATGCCTTCGCGACCGTCACCAGGAATATGGTTGTAGATAGAACGTTCAACGGCGTTCAACAGTGTCGATTTACCATGGAAACCACCACCAACGATCAGCGTAATGCCTTTTGGAATGCCTAGGCCGGTCACGTCACCTTGGTTTGGAGTATTTAACGTAACACTCAATGATTCTGGAGCCGCGAAAGGTACCGCGTCTTTCATTGGAAGGTCGCAGTTACCCGCGATACGAGGTAACACACTGCCGTTTGCAACGAAAGCGGCTAGGTTGTTTTCATCCAATTGAGCACGCAGCGCTTCTTGGTCTTCAATCGTTTCACAATGTTTGATCATTGCATCGATGTTTAACTCACGCTCAAGCGTCGCGCGACGAATAAACTTCGGTAAGTAGAAAGTGATGATGTTGTTCGCTTTCTTAGCAAGAATGCTACGACCATCAGCTGGTAAATTAATACGGAAACGAATTTCGATGCCGTGGTCTGTGAATACAACAGCTGTGTTGTCTAATACGGTTTGACCCGTCAGCGCGATAGAAACAGTCGACTCTTGTTTCGCGAACTCAGAGAAGCTACGTGCGATAAAGTCACGAGCGGCTACTTGGTATTCGTAAGATTTTTCTTTCAGCCAATCTAACCCGGTCAAAGACCACGCGCGCGTTGCACGAAAACGAGAAGCTGACGCGTATGGGTCACCTTGGATGTGGTCGATGTGTAATTCAAAATCAGCAAAGTCGTATTGACCTTTAATTTGTTGATATGCACGGTAGTTTTGTTTTTCGAGCTTTTTAAGCTTTGCAGTCAACTGATCCATAACGAGGAATGCCTATATAAGGGGAAAGATAAAAACAGAAAGGCGGCGATTATAAAAATCACCACCTTTAGAGTAAAGAGAAAGTAGGCCTAAATCCAAAACTAACTGCTCTTTTTCGCTTTAAGCGTAACGAGTTGTCCCCAAATAGTTTTGATTGATTAAGCTGTGTTCGAATTCTTGGCTCGGCATTGGTCTTCCGTAAAGGTAACCTTGGCCCACATCGCAGCCTTCGTTAATAATAAATTGCTCCTGAACCTCCGTTTCTATGCCTTCAATCGTCACTTTTAAGTCGAGCTTTTTGGCAATTTGGACAATAGAACGAACAATTTCCGAGTCTTCGTGTGAGTTGAGCATTTGGTCGATAAAGCTCTTATCAATCTTAATGGTGTCGAATGGGAACTTCTTCAGATAACTGAAGGAGGCGTAGCCCGTACCGAAGTCATCTAGTGACAATGTAACGCCAATATCGTGCAAAGATCCCAAGGTATTCTTGGCAACCACTTCATCTGCTATCAGTCCACTCTCCGTAACTTCAAGTTCTAAGAAACGAGGCTCTAAATGATAGGTTTCGAGTAGGTGAACCACTTGTTCCGCAAAGTGTACGTTCTTGAGTTGAATTGCAGACACATTCACAGCCATCTTGAAATCTTCAACGTATTCGGACCACTCTTTGGCTTTTTCAATCGCATTGCGTAAAACAAAGCTGCCCACTTCGAAAATCAAACCGTTTTGTTCAGCCATGTGGATCAGGGTTTCGTTAGAGATATCACCCAAAACAGGATGTCGCCAACGAAGCAAAGCTTCAGCACCGACCCAGCGATGCGTCAACGGGCTAACTTTGGGTTGAAAGTAGAGCATAAGGTCATCATTACGAACGGCTTGAAGCAAATAGCCTTCGATCTTATTAATGTGAGTTTGTTCTTCGGTATGGGATTGAGAGTAGTAAGCGAACTTTTGTCCTGAATCTTTGCAGGCTAACATCGCTTCAGAAGATTTCTGCAGAATGCTTTCCGCGTCATCTTCGTCGTTCGTAATTGCAATCCCAATAAACGCGTGCAAATGCACTTTGTCACTTTCGATGTCGAATTCTGAATGACCAACTTTAACGAGCGTCTGGCAAAGTTCTTCAAGGCGATGGTGTAAATCTTTAACGCTAAACGCCAATACGAGGTCAACCGAAGTAGGGCGTGCAGTTAATACATCGATATCAGAAATACAGTCGATGCGTTTTCGGTATTCAACAAGCACTTGGTCTAACGCGTTATAGCCGTAGCGTGCTTGTATGCGTCTACCGTTGGTAAAACCAATATGAACGACTGCAAATGAGCTGTCTGTCAGCCTTCTCTGTGACAGTAGCTTGTGGTTTAAGCGAGATTCAAATGCGTTTCGGTTTAAAAAGCCGGTGCCGAGGTCGTGATTCTTTTGGAAGTTAATCTTCTGTTCAGCCGCTTTTCGTTTATCAATTTCTTGATTCAACGAGTAATTAAGGCTCGCGAGATCTTTAGTGCGATTGTAAACGCGGTTTTTTAGGTCGCGATTCATTTGGGTAAGCTTGGCGTGTTGGAATAGGGTTTTAAGCTGAGATTCAATCGAGGTGCGAAAGCTCTGTAAAAGCTTGATATAGGTGGGGGTGTAGTGGTTTTCTTTCGAGTCTAAAATGCAGATAGTGCCAAATAATTCACCATTCGGCCAAAGCAGCGGAATGCCACAATAAGAGATTAAGCCAAGCTTCGTGTCGGGGTTGTTTTCCCAATCAACATCGGCAAGCGCATTGGGTACCACAAGTTGCTGCTGGGAATCCATCACCGTCTCACAGTAAAGCCCATTGCCTAGGGTTTCAGAATCACCTTTGTTGTATGGGTTATTTTCATTTCGGCTGGTCGAGAATACTTCAATATAATTGGCGTGAACACGCATGATCAGTGCTGCGGGCACTTGAGTAATTTGAGCTAAGAGGTCGACAATATTCTGCCAACCGTGCTCCATATCGTCTGGGATATCTAAATCGAGAGTTTTTATTTTCTTCATATGACTCCGAGTCAATTATGCTAAATGCATCAACACATCCTGTGTTAATTATGATGAACCAAAGAAAACTGTGAATCTTACGTTAACTAAGTATAAGAAATGTTGCACGAAAAAACCTCCGCAATTATGCAGAGGTTTTCAAATGTGAATACGGGTCTCAGTAATGAGATAAATTTCGATTAGGGCTTTAATTTTATAAAGTCTTCGCTATTCAGTTTCTTACTGTAATCTACTGATGGCTGCGCGAACCCGTTGAGCTGCAAGAACTCGTCTTTGAACCCTTGGTAATCACCTAAAGTTTGGAAGTTGTTTTCATCCATCTTTTCTAGTAGTTCAGTTACGTGCGCTTGGGTTTCTGGGTCTAATTCCCAATCATCCATACGGATCAATCGCTCACCATCAAGTGGTACTTTGGATTGACCATAAAGTTTACTGCCAAACAGACGCTGCATTTGTTGGATACAACCTTCGTGGGTCTCTTTCTCTTTCATCACCTTATACAAAGCAAGTAAGTAAGGGCTTAATCCAGGGATGAAAACGCTCGCTTTAGTGACTAGGGCTTTACATACCGCCGCGTAAGCGTTGCCATCAAAGTTAGCTAACTCTAGATTAAGAGCGTGGCTGGTTTGATGAAGGTCGATCTTAGCGCGACCTAAAGTACCGTCTAAGTAGATAGGGTGCGTCACTTCAGGGCCAACATAGGAGAAGGCGATCGTCTTACAACCCGGAGCAATAGATTCTGCGTTGATGAGCTCATCTATCCATTGTTCCCAATCTTCGCCGCCCATCACTTTGAGCGTGCTTTCGGCTTCTTCTTCCGTCGCGGCATCAAGTGTGTTGGTCACCCAGTTATCGTGTTCCAGAGAAATGGTTGCACCAGTTACGCTTTCATCAATAGGCTTGATTGCAGAGCGCCAAAACTCATCAGAATCTGGTTTAGGACGAACGCCTGCAGCTAAGCTATAGATAATCAGATCCACTTCACCTTCGAAGTAGGTTTCAATGGCTTCGACAACTTGTGAGCGTGTTTCTTGCGAAAATGCGTCGCCAACGATGTTGATAGCAGTGCGTTGCTCTCGTTCGGCTTCTTTTTTGAAGTAGATGTTGTTGTACCAACCAGCACTACCTAGGGATTTTTCGTTTGGACCGCGCTCGAATGAGACGCCGATAGTGTCAGCTTTTGCGCCGCCAAAGGTAAGGGCAATACGAGCGGCAAGGCCAAAGCCTGAGGAAGCGCCGATAATCAGTACTCGTTTAGGGCCATCTTTGATTTGCGGCGCACTCTTAACAAACTTGATTTGTTGCTTTACGGCTTCTTGACAGCCAAGAGGGTGAGCGCTTTTGGCTACCACACCCTTGATAACAGGTTCGATCAGCATAAATAACCTTACAGTTAACGGTGATATGCACTCAGGCTAACGTAAAGCTGTGTAAAATTTATTGAGCTAGACCATTAAAACTTAAAGATACTGATATAATTCTTCGGCGACGAATTCAGCAATCCAAGGTTGAGCTTCTGGTTTTGGATGCAGTCCATCGTTCATCATCCACTCAGGTTTGAGGATGATATGCTCTAGGAAAAACGGCAAAAGTGGCACGTTTTGTTGATCAGCAAGCGCTGCAAAAACGTATTCAAACTGCTGGTTGTAACGCTTTCCGTAATTTGGTGGGATTTTAATCTGCATCATTATAGGTTTGGCGCCCGCAGCTTTTATCTGCTCAATGATCTGCTCAAGATTTGCAGACATCAGCTTAGGTGGGAAACCACGAAGTCCATCATTCGCACCAAGTTCGATAAGAACGGTGTCTGGAGCATGTTCTTCAAGCAATTGTGGTAGGCGGGCTAAACCATTGCCCGTTGTATCACCAGAAATACTCCCGTTAACCACGGTTACCGTTTTGTCATGCTTTGCTAACGCGTCTGGTAACAGGCTTGGCCAACTCTGTTTGATGTCCATGTTGTAACCAGCACTCAGGCTATCACCAAGGACCAGTAACTTAGAATCTAAGCGGGTATCTTGAGCCAAAGAAGCGGTTGAAAATAAAATAAAGAATAAAAAGGAAATTAGTCGAGTCATGCATACATCCATCATTAAAGCAGAAGCTGTTTCGAAGACAGTGTCTACTAATCAAGAACATTTAACAATCCTAGAGCACGTCGATATCGATATTCGTGAAGGCGAAACTGTCGCGATTGTCGGCACGTCTGGCGCGGGTAAATCGACCTTAATGACGCTGCTTGCTGGTCTTGATGTACCAACGAAAGGCGAAATCAGTTTATTAGGACAGCCACTTTCACAGCTTGATGACGAGGCAAGAGCGAAGATCCGCAGTGAATCGGTAGGGTTTGTATTTCAAAGCTTCTTGTTAATTCCAAGTCTTTCAGCGCTACAAAATGTCACGTTACCTTGTTTGTTAAAGGGAGAAGACGAAGACATCGAACGCGCGACTGCTCTGCTTGAATCAGTAGGCTTGAAAGACAGGCTTGATCACTTACCGTCGCAGCTATCTGGTGGTGAACAACAAAGGGTCGCGTTGGCGCGCGCATTTATGATTAAGCCAAAAATTCTTTTTGCCGATGAACCCACAGGCAACCTAGACCAACAAACGGCAGCCAAAATTGTTGAGTTGTTGTTTGAATTGAACTCATCCCACGGCACAACTTTAGTTTTGGTGACACACGATCCTAAGCTTGCACAACGTTGCCAAAGAACACTCAAGATGCATGTCGGTCAGATAGAGGAAGTCTAAATTGAATTCATCAAACGGACTGAATAAACGCCTGTTTTCATGGAGTATCGAAGAGATTCGACACGGTCAGTTGTGGCCAGTTTCAATCGCTTTAACGCTTATTATTGCTTGTGTATTTGCATTGTCGGCGCTGGCCGAACGTATGGAACAGGTAATTGTTAAGCAGGGCAAAGATGCGCTTACTGCCGATAGCGTGTTTATCTCAGCAAACCCTGTTCCACAATCCTTGTTAGACCTCACTCAAGTTGAACAGTTAGAAAGCTCTCAGTTGACTCGTTTTTCAACCATGGCATTCAGTGACAACTCGATGCAGTTAGTGACGGTGAAAGCGGTTGAAAGTAATTATCCATTACGCGGTGAAATGATCTTAGTGGGTGCTGATAAAGCATCAAGTAACCATGTTGAGCCAGGGGAACTTTGGTTAGACGAGCGTATATTTGCACAGTTAGAGGTTGAGATTGGTGACGTTGTCACTATTGGCGATGCCGATTTAGCGATAACTGGACGAATCACTCAAGAACCAGGCTTAAGCTTTAACCCATTCCAACAGATGCCAGCCGTTCTGATTCATACAAGCGATATTGATGCCACGGGAGCGATTCAACCGGGCAGTCGTGTTAGTTTTAGGCTGTTTCTCAACGGTGATGATACAAAACTGCAAGCCGCGCAAGACAGCGTAGAATTAACACCAAGCGATCGCTGGCGTACTCAAGATTCTGCGAGCCGTACTAACGACATGTTCGAAAGCACGACTCAATATCTTTCGTTAACCGTTGCTATTGTTGTGATCATGGCTGCGACCACTTTGGTACTCACTTGCCAACATTATGTTGCGAGTCGCCGTAAAACCATCGCGATGCTTAAGAGTTTGGGTGCAAGCAAGCAGTGGATCGTTAAATGGTTGTCTGTACAGGTATCTTTATTAGTGGTTATCGGTGCAGTACTGGGAATAACTATCGGTATCGGCTTAGAGTTTTTGCTTCGTATACCTCTGGGTGACTTATTACCAACGCCACTTCCTAGCTATGGTATTGAACCTGCAATCTTGGCGATTTTATCAAGCATCTTAATTGGTGTTCCTGCTCTTGGTATCCCGTTAATTGGCTTGGTCAATACCTCGGCAATCAGCGTTATCCAATCAAGTCACCAGTCCAATGAAAGCTACAAGAAATATTTGTTGTTACTGGTACCGATTATTCCAATGATGCTGATGTATGGCGACAATCTATTGGTATGGATAGTTCTAGCGGGTATCGCTTGCCTGTTCTTAGTACTTGCGGTCGTTAGTACGCTTGTTCTGCGTTTGGTTGGCAAGTTACCGACATCTACGTCTATGCGTTTAGCATTGAGCAGAATTAATCGCACACCTTTAGCAACGGGGATTCAATTTGGCTCTTTAGCGCTTTCACTGATGTTGCTGTCTATCATCTGGTTGGTAAGAAGTGATTTACTGTCAGATTGGCAGCAAACCTTACCCGAGAACGCACCAAATGCGTTTGCACTTAACATTGCAAGCTATGAAAAAGACAGTTATCTCGAGACGATTGATGCAAACGAAGTAGAGCGTACTCAAGCGTTTCCAATTATCCGAGGACGACTGACGACGATAAACGGTGTTGAAGCGTCGGAATACAGCGATACCTCAGGCGAAACAGACGCACTAAGTCGAGAGATCAACTTCACTTGGGGAGATAGCTTACCCGAGTACAATGAAGTGTTAGAAGGTAACTGGACGCAAGAGCATGGCGTATCTGTGGAATCGGATGTCGCGGAGCAACTGGATCTAAAGATTGGCGATGAGCTGTCATTCACAATCAACAGCCAGAATGTTTCTGCCAAGGTGAATAGCATCCGCAAAGTCGAGTGGCGAGAAATGAAGCCGAACTTCTACTTCATTTTTACTCCAGATGTCTTGAGTTCAATCCCTTCTACTTGGCTAGTGAGCTTCAGATTAGAAGAACAACACAATCAGATGCTCAATGAACTCTCTCGAAATCATCCAACCGTGAGTTTGATGGATATTCGTAAGATGGGTAGCAAGATCCAAGAGTTGCTTAAGCAGATTGTTTGGTCGATTACCGTACTTGCGGCGTTAGGTGTGGTGGCGGGGCTGTTGCTTATCTTCACTCTATTGCGATTGAGCTTATCTCAAAGACAACAAGAGATACGCTTGTATCGAACATTAGGCGCGAGTAAGAAGCGAATTCTCAATACTATTTGGTGTGAGTACGGTTTAATGGCGTTAGTCGCAGGCTCAATTGCAGCCCTTGGTTCTGAGCTCAGCGTGGCAGGAGTGATGAACTTTGGTTTTGAGTTACAACCTTCACTTCACCCGATGTTGTGGATAGCGCTACCGGTGCTAACGTTCATCACATTAGCCGCGGTAGTGAATAGCTTAATCAAACGTTTGTTGGCACCAGTAAACAAGGATTTTGGCTAGTCGTTAGCGAGATCTAGCCAAGCGCTTAAAACGGTCTAAAAGTGAGATTATTTATACTTAGTCATGCACTATTTATAATACGTCGCTTTAGACCGTTTTTTATTTAACCAACCGGTAGCATAAGTAAAAAATATCGCACCTTAGATTCCACTGTTTTTAGCATTTTTTAAAACTAATTACCCAATAATGCCGATTTAATGAACAGCGGTTAGTCCCTGTAAACAAAGGGTTTGCGCAACTTAGCAAGAACGTTATCAACAGTTATCCACAAAAACGGTGGATAACTTTAGGGATAAGTTAACCGCTATGTTTTAAGAGTACTGAGGCAGCCTTTATGTGGCGTCACTTAGGACAAATTTGACTGTTAGAATAACCTTTAAAACCCTATCTGGAGTTATTGAGTCAAGAGATTATTTATGTTTTTTACATAGATATTAAATCCCGCCTATCTAAGACCTTGATAAAAATGTGTTTTAATTCATCGCAGAACAAAAGTAGAATAGAGGCAGTTAATCTTATTCTACAGAACACGATGAACCACAACAAAACGGATACAAATCAACCTTCTATTGCCATTGTTGGTGGTGGTATTGCCGGAACAACGAGCGCGATTCACTTTAGTGAGTTGGGTTTTAAGGTCACTATCTTAGAAAAAGGGCCGAGTTTGGTTAATGGTCCACCAATTTGCCACCTGCACGCTGGCGGCAATTTGTATCGAGATATTTCTGTAGAGCAGTGTCTTCAGTTGCTCACGCAGTCAATTGATACCGTCCGCTTATTTCCTCATACGATCAATATTCGTCCGACAATCATCGCCGTTCCGCACAGTGATGGTGGAGAGCCGTTGGATCTGCTTCCTCGTCTCAAGATAATCAAAAGCGCTTATGCCGATCTTGTTAAACAAGATAAAAGCAACCAAGTGCTCGGTGATCCGGAAGAGTATTATAAGCTGTACAGCAAAGAAGATTTATTAGCACTTTCTGCGAAAACACAGCCTCTGAAACCAACATCGCTTGATGATTGGTGTATTCCTTTCGCCAAGCATACGGATTTAGAGACCCTAAAGTATCCTGTTGCGATGGTCCAAGAGTATGGCTGGAGCGTATTCCGACTTTCTGCGACCGCTCAACTCTCTTTGGGGCAACAAGCTAACTGTACTGTGTTAACCAACAGCCGATTACATTCTGTTGAGTCGACAGGTCAAGGTTGGTCTTTGACTTATACCGATGCCGAAAACCAAAGCTGCCAACTAACGACCGATTACTTGATTAATGCGAGTGGGTTTGAAACGGGTATCGTAGATGACTTTGTTGGCTCTAAGCAGCAAAGACTTGTTGAGTTTAAAGCTGCATACGTTACAGAGTGGCCATATTCGCAAGAATGTAAGGAAGAGTGGCCAGAAGTTATCTTCCATGGCCCGAGAGGCACACCGCAAGGCATGGCGCAATTAACGCCGTATGCTGATGGTGTGTTCCAACTTCACGGCATGACAGAAGGGATTACTCTGTTTGAGGGTGGGCTTGTTTCATCGTCAACAGACTCGTCACAGCCACAGTTGCCTTCGAAGCTGCTTAAGAAAATCGTATCGGGTTGGAGTGAAGATCAGCTTGAATTAAGAACTCGCGCGGCAATAACGCATATGTCTCAGTTCATCCCAAGTTTCAGTTCTGCATTGGTCGGTGGTAAACCTTTGTTTGGTGCACAACAGATTCCGGGAACCGATCCAAGCTTGAGAGCTTCAGACGTTTCATTCTGTGGGGATCGCTATGCTCGACTTGAAGTAGTAAAAGCTTCTTCAACATTAGAAGCGGCACAAAAGGTCGCTGAGCAATGGTTTGATGTATCAGAGGCGGCATCTATTGAAGACACACACTCAGTGACAATGTCACTTAATCTAAATGATATTGAAAACAGAGCGATAGATTTGACACAAGAACGTGGATACCCAGAAGCGCTTGCCAAGGTGTCAGGTCAAGATCACGCTTAATAGCCTATAATTAGTCTATCATCATCGACTGCGTTTAATTTCTTCAATTCGGCTTACTGTAATAGGTAAGCCGAATCTTCATTTCAACATCTGCTTAGATACCGAACCTCATCTAAATGGCATCTTCCTAGTTGATTATTCTCAGCTACATAGCATTTAGCACATAACACATCGCAAAAACTAATAGCCGAAAAACTGAGCCCATTGGCACCAAACATCTTGTAAGCCCAAGCGATCGCCCTTGCTGAACGATATCGCATGTCCAGGTTTTGCTTGCGCCAAGCGTGGTAAATCGATTCTGGCGACACATCCTATCTTCGGATAACCACCTATGGTCTGTCTATCATTAAGCAGCACGATAGGCTGTCCATCTTGTGGAATTTGAATCGCACCTAGGGCAATGCCTTCTGACAATAGCGAAATGTCAGGCGAGTCTACGGGTTCGCCACTGAGTCGATAACCCATCCGATTTGAGTTTTGGTCAACGTGATACTGCGCGTTATACAAAGTCTCTTTTGCTGACTCGGAGAATAGCTCGCTTTGATAGCCTTCAATCACTCGTAGGTTCACGGGTAGATTGTAATCAGGCGTGTATCGGAAGGTAACACTCAACGCTTTAAATGGATGAGAGAGTTGGTGTTGGGTAAAAGCGATTTGTTGCCCTTGCTGGCATGGCTCGCCATCTTGCGTTAATCCACCAATCTTTTCACGAGTGACTGTAGAGCAGCTATCAAGAGTTGATGGAACATCGAAACCGCCCTTAATGGCTAAATACGCCCTTAGACCATTTTTAGGCAAACCAAATGAGAGAACTTGCCCCTTAAAAGCTTGAAAAGTGCTCCAGTTAGCCTGTGGTTTACCATCGAGTTTCGCTTGTAAATCACCCCCGCATAGTGCCATCTCGCAATCAAAATCGATTCTCAACGCACATTGCCCAAGCGTGATTTCCAACGCCGCTTGGTTGACTGGGTTGCCCAATAGATGGTTAGCCCAGCTATAAGAGTAGTCATCAACCGGTCCACCTTGCGTTAATCCAAGATGAGCAACACCAAATCGCCCAAAGTCTTGAATCAAACTCAACGGGCCGGGCTTAATCACTGTCAGTGTTGGTTTAGTTTTTGTCTTAGCCATTTACGATGCCTCCACCCAACTCTACAAATTCTTTTTTTGAAATCGCTATGAAACGGACGGTATCACCAACATTAAGCAGAGACAGTGGTCTTTGCGTGATATCGGCGTTCTTCAACTGGCTATGATCGAACAACGGAAGTGGGCAATTGCCAATAATATTCCAACCGCCCGGTGAATCCGAAGGGTACACAGCTGTTTTCGTATCCGCGATGGCGATACTGCCTTTGGGCACAATTAAGCGGGGTGTGGAGTGACGGGGCAAGGCAAGCTCATTAACCACATCCGACATAAAGGCAAAGCCAGGCGTAAACCCAATCGCACTGACGCTGTATGTCTGTGAGGTGTGATGTTGAATTATCTGGTCGAGCGACAGGCCTTTGTTTTGATATCGGTCTAAATCGAGCGCCGTTTCTGGTGAGTAATAGGCAGGAAGCTCAATCGTATCGCGAGTTTTACTAACACTAGAAAAGGACGACAGAGCATGACTCAACAAATTATTGAGCTGTTCAATGAGCTGCTGTTCTGATATTCGATAAGGGAGGTAGTCGACCAATATTGTTTGGTAAGCCGGTGTCACATTCATCAACACCGATGCTAAGTTTTGGCGAATGGCATCGGAAAAGTGAGCTATGTATTGCGCATATTCGGCGCTAGATTGATTATTTGAAGGCGATAGCGTCAAGGTCACCAAAACGCTGCATTCCGCGACTGGCGCTATATTGAATTCAATCTGATTCGTCGTCATTTCGTTTCCATACGTTTGTTATCTTGCCTTTTTAGCTTACTTGGCGTGTCTCACTTCCGTGTCCAAGCCAATACAAGTCAATTAGATCTCACGAGCGATTAGACCATGCGTTATACCAATCACACGCTTCATACTAATTAAAAGCGTTGAGGTCTTGTCTGATTTTTCTAATTAATGCGATGGATTGAGGGTTATCACCATGAACACAGATAGTATCGGCTTCAATAGGCAGTCTTTCGCCCTCTAAAGTCGTAACCGAGCCATAGTTAATGATTTGCATAACTTGGTTATAGATATCGTCTTGATTGACGTAAACCGAGCCTTTTTGAGTACGTGGCGCTAATTGTCCGTTATTTAAATAAGCACGGTCGGCAAACGCTTCAAACAAGAGAGGCAAGTCATGGTCGTCAGCAATATCCAAATACTGTTGATTGTCTGATGAAGAGAGAATCATCAACGGGATGTTAAACTCAGCGACGGCTTGGGCTACCGCATTGAACACATCAATGTTTGCCATCATATCGTTATAAAGAGCGCCATGAGGTTTCACATAGCCAACAGTGGTATGGTGATAGCGGCAAATGGCTTGTAATGCACCGACTTGATAACAAACCAGCTCACTGATTTCGTCCATGGTGTGTGGAATAGAACGGCGACCAAAACCAACGAGATCTTGATAACCGGGATGAGCACCAATTTGGGTGTGATAGTGCTGCGCCAGTTTTATCGTCTTGGACATAACGTGCGGATCAGACGCGTGGAAGCCACAAGCGATGTTTGCCATATCGACCCATTCCATGACCGACTCGTCATCGCCCATCTTCCAATTGCCGAAACTTTCTCCCATGTCGCAATTAAGCAAAATCTTCGTTGTCACGTGGTGCTAATCCTTTACGTTGAGGTAAGTAATGACGGTCTTATAAATACCATAAATAAACAGTGACCTAACTCAAACTTTCGACACCGTAGATTTACCAGTATGGCATTTCATATATAGTTGAACTATTGATTAAAGGATTAATATCTATCTGTATATTAGGTGAGCACATGATATCCCGCCAGGTTTGCTTAGGACTAGCATTAACGATACCTGTTTTTGTCTCTGCTCAAGAAAACTCTCTAGACCAGCTCATGTCGATGAGCCTTGAAGAGTTGTCTATGTTAGATGTCGAAATGGAAACGGCTTCGAAAGTGACACAAAAACTCACTGACATTCCCTCGTCGGTGTACGTACTTTCTAATGAGCGAATTCAGCGTAGTGGGGCGAAAACCATTGCTGAAGTCCTAACACTTGTACCCGGACTCAAAGTCACCAAATTCAATGAAACCTCATGGTTTGTTTCGACACGCGGCTTTCATGATGGGCTATATAACAAGATGCTCGTGATGATGGATGGACGAAGCTTGTTTAGCCCAGTCTATGGCGGTACGTATTGGAGCGACGTTGATTATGTGCTTTCCGACATAGAACGCATCGAAGTACTAAAAGGCCCCGGCGGAACAATTTGGGGAGGTAACGCGGTTAATGGTGTTGTCAATATCATTACTAAGTCTGCCAATGATACGCAGGGGACTTATCTCTCCGGTGTTGCGTCTAATACTGATAACTACGAATTTAGTGTTCGTCAGGGATTAAGCCTCAACGACAGTGTGAATGCTCGTGCCTTTTATAAATACCGAGAAGAACCAACATATCGCACAAATGAATCTGAAAAATGGAAAGCACAAACGGCAGGGATGGTGTTTCAGCCAAGTAATACTGATGAAAATTGGTCATTACGTATTGGTGGTGAGAAAAGCTTTTATGAGTCGGAGTTATATACGTTCCAATATGATAACTCAGGGTCGTTTGTCGTATCACAAGCTAATGATTTCGATAACAAGAGCCAATCTGTTTATGTCCAATTCAACGACTCTCGCCATTTTGATGAAAGTTCGACTCTCTCATATTCATTATGGGGTGAATATAATGAGGATAATGCGCCAGACGCTCCAGGAAGCTATTCGACCCTCGATTTTGACTCTACTTATATCAACCAACTATCGGAAAGCCATCAGCTAACACTCGGTGGTGGCCTGCGATATATGAATATTGATTTCTCCTCAAGCCAAGTTTCGGACGTGGATTGGTACAATCCCGATTACTACGGTCGAGCTTACAACATCCAATCTGCCAACGATTATATTGCGAACGCTTTTATACAGTCTCAAATTCAAATGACGGAAGCGCTGTCTATTACTCTTGGTGCCAAGGTTGAACACTTTACACAGAATGAATCAACTGAGCTTTCACCTCAATTGCGTGGTTTATATAAGTTCACCCAACGTCACTCCGTATGGGCGGGGCTTAGCCGTGCGGTCGTTGCACCATCTTATATGGATTCCAATTCCACTTATTATTTCAATAGTTACAATGCTGACTCAAACAACAGCTACCTAGATGTATATAAATCAAGCTCGAGTCTTGAAACAGAGAGTGTCGTAACGGCGGAAATGGGTTATCGCTACTTAAACAATTCAAATTTCGAACTCGATGCAACGATTTATCTGAGTGAACATGACAACCTTCGCTTTCACAGCTATGACCCGAATGATATCCCTGCGAATCATGTCTATGTCGGTGCGTTGTCTGATGATTATAAAGCAAAAACTTATGGCTTAGAGTTAGGCGCGAGTTACCAACTCACCGCAGATTTAGCCAGTTACCTGAGTTACGCCTATACGACATTGGAAGGTGAGAATAAAGGTGATGACCTGAAATCTAGTCCTCAAACGAGTGTTTATTACGATATTGATAATGAACATTTAGCCACGGCACAGTTGATGTGGAATATCACCGAAAGTTGGCAATTCGATGTGATAGGCCAGTACATTAATGTGAATTACCCAGACTATTGGGTAGCAGGCGATGGCACTCAATATAAATGGCAGTCTTACCCACATGAAATAACCTTTGATGCGCGTCTCGCATGGAAAAAATCGTCCGCAGCACCTTTAATTGAAGTGGTTGTTGAAAATATAGGTAAGAGTGACGGCTATCAAGCTGAATTCACATCTCAGAAAAGCGTCAATCAAGAATCGGTGTATGTGAGGATCTCTCATGAATTCTAAATGGCTTAAGCACCGCATTAAGCTCGGCTTATCTAAACTAGGCTTAGCGGCTTTAACGATGCTTATTGTGCCGTTGAACACCTCAGCTGCTAGCTTCAAACCTTATGAAGTGAAAGCGGTGTACCTTTTTAGAATTGCGAATTTTATACGTTGGAATGATGAAAGCTCAATGAACGCTGTGAACTTTTGTGTGATTGGCGATGAAAAGGTAAGCCAAGTGCTAACGTCAATTACCGAGGGGAAATCTATTCGTTCGCTCGCTATCCGAGTTCAACAGTCGATTACTTCTAAGTGTGATATTACGTATTTGTCTGACCGTAAAAATGACCAATTTCTTAGTCAAGAGCACTCGCCACATACTGTGACAATCAGTGATATCCCTAACTTTACGGACTTAGGTGGAATCATTGAACTCACGCACATCGATAATAAGCTCAAACCTAAGATCAATCTAGAGAACGCAAGGCGCGGTGACTACGTCATTGGCTCGAACCTGTTACGAATCGCTATAGTGGAGGGCCAATAATGTTGTCTTTCATTAATAACATATCGATTAAAAACAAGCTGATATTACCCATTATCATCTTCATCGCAGTCACTTTTGTAACGATCCAATCGGTAAATTACACTGTCACGTTTGAGAGAGAGAAAGAGAGTCTTATTCAGCGTGTTAAAGTGCTAGCACAAGGTGTTGCTTATAACTTGCAAGCCGCGATTTTATTTGAAGACAAGTCATCGGCTCAGGAAATATTGTCAGCTTTCGTCGCAGATAAAGATATTGTTAGAGTGAAGCTCTATGACATCAACGAACAGCTTTTTGCCAGCTATCAGGTGAGCAACACTCTGGTTCCAAGGCCAAACGCAGAAGAATTAGACGATATCGCCGATCATCAATTTGCCATCTCTGAGCATTTCATCTTCTTGCTCGTTCCAGTGACACTGGATGGCGCAGTGATCGCGAACTTGAGAGTAACAATATCGAAAGAGACGTTTAATTCGATCTTAACGAATATTTTCAAGGTTGCGGTCGTCTACCTGTTGTTTCTGGTGATGTTAGGCGGAGTAGTGGTCAAATTGGTGCAACGCTTGATTATCGAACCGATGTTTGACCTCAATGAGGCGATGCAAGCCTTTGTTGAGCGTCGTTCGAAGCAGCCTAAATTAGTCGTAACGAACCGCGATGAAATCGGCGATCTGGTTCGAGCTTTCAATACCATGTTAGAAAGGCTTCAACATCGCGATAACCAAATCAATTTTACGTTAGACAAGTTACAAGAAGAAAAATCATTCGCAAATGAGGTCATTGAAACCGTTCAGCACTCTTTGTTGGTGGTGGATGAAAAAGGGCTCATTCTTCATGCGAACGCAGCTACTCGGGATATTTTTAAATGCTCGGAAGCCTTTCTTGAGAATTTGTTGATCCAAGAGTTGATCGCGACCAAGCAAACGGGTTACTTACAAGATGTTATTGATGCCAATATTGAACTTAATGACGAATTGCTGGAAACCACCGATCTCTTTCAATCAAAACGCTGGCTTCGTGTGAGCAGTCGTTCTTTGACAAAACATGGTCGTATTCTTTATGCAATCCAAGATGTCACCGACATAGAAACGGCCATGAGTCGCCAACGTATTGCTGCGGGTGTTTTCGAAAACAGTAAAGACGGCTTGATCGTGCTCAACTCATCCAATGTGATAACCATGGTTAACCCGGCGATCACACAACTTCTCGGTTATCACTCTGATCTGCTGGTGGGCAAAACACCATTTGAAGTATTTTCGTGGCAGCAATTTTCATCATTGATGCCGACAATTCGCAGTTCGTTAGACAACTATGGTCAATGGCAAGGCGAAGTGTGGGAGAAAAGCGCGTCCGGCACGTTAGTTCCAATGTTTGTCAAAGTGAATCGAATTGCCTCAGACAACGAGAAAGACGAGTTTGATATGGTATTAACGCTGTCTGATTTATCCAACGTTAAAGAGATGGAAAGACTCGAACACTTGGCTCATCACGATGCATTAACCGGGTTAGCGAATAGAGCGCAGCTGTATAAGGTTATGGATGATGTTGTCACGTCGAGCCACTATTCAAATCAGCATTTTGCGGTTATTTACTTGGATTTGGATGGCTTCAAAGAAGTGAATGACAACTATGGTCACGATGCGGGTGACGAAATCCTTAAAGAAGTGTCAAACCGGTTATTATCTCAGGTAAGAGCGGGGGATTTGGTTGCACGTTTGTCGGGTGATGAATTTGTTCTTATTATTAAACAGACAAACAAAGTCTTATTAGCAAAGTTAGCGGAGCGACTGTTGGAGCTAATCGGGCAAGAGGTGACCCATAAACAGCGTTCGCTTCATGTTGGAGCGAGCTTGGGCATACACTTAGTTGATGGTTCAGAGCGTGATATAGACGTGATCCTAAAGGTTGCCGATGAGGCGATGTACCAAGCAAAACGCAAAGGAAAAGGTCAATTTGTGTTCTCTCGTGATAGTTAATAGCCGTAGGCGTTTGTGACCTCTACCTAAGTTGTTGTATCATAAGTGATAGGTTGAATATTTTTAATTAAAAGGTCTGCTAAACATGAATGTTTTAGTTACAGGTGGCATGGGTTACATCGGTAGCCATACAAGTATCCAGATGATCAACGCAGGAATGACACCTGTACTTTTTGATAGCTTGTATAACAGTAAACCAAGCGTTCTAGAGCGTATCGAAAAAGTATCCGGTGTTCGCCCTAATTTCATTGAAGGTGACGTTCGTGATAAAGCGCTTTTGACTAAAACCATGAAGCAACACAACATTGAAGCCGTTATTCATTTCGCTGGCCTAAAGGCGGTTGGTGAATCTGTGGCTAAGCCTCTTGAATACTATGACAATAACGTGAACGGCACGTTAGTCCTTGTTGATGCAATGCGTGACGCTGGTGTGAAAACCTTAGTATTCAGCTCTTCAGCAACGGTCTACGGCGATCCTGCGAGTGTGCCTATCACAGAAGATTTTCCAACAAGCGCAACCAATCCTTACGGTCGTAGTAAGCTAATGGTTGAAGAGTGCTTAACCGATTTCCAAAAAGCTAATCCAGATTGGAGCATTACACTGCTGCGTTACTTTAACCCTGTAGGTTCACATCCAAGTGGTGAGCTAGGTGAAGACCCGCAAGGTATCCCAAATAACCTAATGCCATTTGTCTCTCAAGTAGCAGTGGGCCGCCGTGAATTCCTATCTGTATTTGGTAGCGATTATCCAACAAAAGACGGGACTGGCGTTCGCGATTACATCCACGTAATGGATCTGTCTGATGGCCACATCGCAGCGCTTGAGAAAGTAGGGTGCAAAGACGGTCTTCATATCTACAACCTTGGTACGGGTAACGGTTCAAGTGTGTTAGACATGGTTAAAGCATTCGAACAAGCAAGCGGTAAAGAGATCCCTTACAAGCTAGTTGAACGCCGTCCTGGTGACATCGCAGAGTGTTGGGCAGATCCAGCTAAAGCTCAGAAAGAACTGGGCTGGAATGCAAGCCGCACATTGGCTGAAATGACCGAAGATACATGGCGCTGGCAGTCAACAAACCCGAATGGATTCCCTGGTTAACCTAGTGGTTTCGTGAATGATTCAAAAATTAAAAGATGCTTTCGGGCATCTTTTTTGATCTTAATCGAATAAAAAGTAAATTAGTGGTTAAAAAGTATCATTCTGTATCCGCTGTGTTATTATGCTCGCGAATTATATGTTTAATGTTAATTTTCTTTGGAGTTAATCATGGAACTAGGCCTAATCATCACTTTCATCGTTGCTGCTGCAGTAATGGTTAAAAAAGAGATGGCAGAGAAGTAATTTCACTTATTACCTTTTTTATACAATTTTTTAGTGAAATAAATTAAAAGCCAGCAATTAAGCTGGCTTTTTAGTTTCTGCTGTATCAGATTCTGTCGTTAAGTTTTCTAACGAGTTAGAATTCGTATTTAGCTGTAATTGACCAGTTACGACCTGCTTGCGTGTAATCTTTATCTTCTTGTGAGAATCCACGAACGTCATTCCACGAGTAGTACTCTTCATCCGTAACGTTGAAGAGACCTGCTCTAAGCGTAAGATCCTTCATCGGCAAGTAGTATGCTGTTAGGTCAACTACAGTTGCTGAATCAATTGGTAGAATTTCATCATTCAAACCATCGCTGTTGATATCACTAGACTTCTTACCTGCTGTGTAGCTTATGTTAAGTGATGTACCCCATAGTGCTGAAGGAGCATCATAGTTAAAACCAACGACAGCGTTCCAAGGGTTTACACTGTTAAGAGGATTACCTTCGCCATCTTCACCTTCAGTATACGTTGCAGAAACACGAGTACTAACACCTTTCACTGGCATGAAGCTATTCCAAGACTGTGTATTTGACGCTTCGATACCTTTAATTACGGCTTCATCAATGTTTACATTCTGATATATTGTTGGATCGGCCGGAGTGGCTGAGCCACTAACTGCTACGTTATCAATAAAGTTATCATAATCGCTGTAGAAGATAGCGATTTCGCTTGATGAATAATTTGTGTTATGACGCCAACCTAACTCGTATGAAATACTTTCTTCAGCTTCTAAGTCAGGGTTAGGGGCATTCAAATAACCGTGAGCAGGATTACCAAATGAGTAGTAAAGCTCTTGGAAATCAGGAGCTCTAAAGCCTTGGCTGATTTGACCGAAGATCTTATTTTCATCATTAAGCGTGTAAGTTGTACCCAAACGTCCGGTAACAGCTGAGTCTGAATATTTTGCATAAGACTCTTCTGGGTTACCACTTGGGTTTTGACTTGTATCACCTGGATCAGTTTCAAAACCATCAAAACGAACACCCGGAGTAATCATCCAATTTCCGATCGTCATTTCATTTTGAGCAAAGAATCCATATTTTCTTTCAGATGCGGCAGGGATGTAGAAAATAACTTGGTCTGCGCTGATGGAGTTATATTCGTTATTAACGTTTTTAATGTCTTTGTCCGAATATGAAGCGCCATAGATAAAGTAGTTTTCTACATTACCCGTCATGAAGAACTTATCGAATTGCACATCAAATTGATAACCTTCATCCTCGTAGATATAGTCCTTTTTCTGAACATTACCTGCCGGAGGTAGGAACATACCGCCATTAGAAGTACGATTAGTTACGCCATTCTCTTCTTTGCTCAGCCAGTCAGCTTGCCAAGTAATAGTATCTGCAAACGCTAGGTCTGCATCCCAAATATGTTTGATACCGATTTGCTGTTGGCTAGTTGTGTCTTCGCCAGTGTAGTCGGTGTAACTTGCACTATTTAAATCGGTATCACCAGAATTCTCAATGAAGTTACCAGAAAACTCTAAACGGTGTTGTTCGTTTAATTGGTACTGAAGCTTAACCAACAAGTTGTTGTTCTGAGTATCTTGCTCATCAGGTGTACCAAAGTTATCAGTTTGCTCACCGTCTCTGCGAGTATAAGCAACTAACGTTTCTAGGTCGCCAATACGATTTGCTAAAGCAACCGATTCGCTAAAGGTATTATCAGATGAAGAGTAGTTGAACTTCGCGTGGCCACCGAAGTCTTTGTCTTTTAAAAAGTCACTCGGGTCTTTTGTTTCGAACGCAGCAATACCACCAATCGCGTCAGAACCATACAGAGAAGAAGCCGCACCTTTAACAATCTCGACAGACTTCAACATATCCGTATCGACATCAATGCGTGAAGAGTTAATGAAGTTATATGACTGAGTACCACTTGGAGTAAATTGGCTAGTTTGTGATACTCCATCAACGATAACCTTTACTCGGTTACCTTCCATACCACGAATGTTAATACCTTGAATCCCTTGGCGAGAATTCGTAGTCACCGTGACACCTGGTGTGTACTTAAATAAGTCTTCTACATCCGTAACCATGTTTTTTTCGATATCTTTATCGTTAATCACAGTTACCGACGCAGCAACATCTTCAAGTTGTTGATTAGTACGAGTCGAAGATACAACAACCTCGTCAAATAGGGCATAATCTTCAGCAAAGGCTGATGTTGATGAAAGCGCTAAAACGATTGAAGCAGAGAGCAGGGATTGCTTATACATCTGATAGTTACCTTAGTTCCATAGTATTATCTTGATTTGCGAAGATGATATTGGATCTAAATGATAATTACTATTA